>JAZSJP010000074.1:0-11363 GCA_045534395.1 Eubacteriales bacterium
TGTACTTGGAGCAGTCAACCTCGGTGAACCAATCCTTCGCCAACAATTCGGGAGTGCGGTAAGTAAGGTTGGTGGAAAGAACTCCGGTAATGACATCGTCGTCCACAGCCTTTTGGAATTTTTCCAATCCTTCGGTGAACAGACCGTAGGTTGCCGTGACGAAAATGCGCTTCGCGCCCTTTTCTTTCAATTCATACGCAAGACCCAGCATGGAGTCTCCGGAAGCGATAATATCGTCGGCGACCAAAATATCTTTTCCCGCAACGGAATTTCCCAAATATTCGTGAGCAACGATGGGGTTTCTTCCGTTAACTACGGTGGAGTAATCGCGGCGCTTGTAGAACATACCCAGATCTACGCCCAAAACGGAAGCGTAATAAATATTTCTCTGCATGGCGCCTTCGTCGGGGGAGACGACCATCAGATGATCCTTGTCCAGGTTCATGTCTTTGTATTTGCGTAACAATGCCTTCAGTACCTGATAGGTGGGCATAACGTTATCAAAGCCCATGAAGGGAGTTGCGTTCTGTACGCGGGGATCGTGAGCGTCAAAGGTGATGATGTTTTTCACACCGATGGCTTCCAATTCCTGCAATGCAACTGCGCAGTCGAGAGATTCTCTCGTAGAGCGCTTGTGCTGACGTCCGCCGTACAAGGTTGGCATAATGACGGAGATGCGGTACGCCTTGCCGGAGATTGCCTGAATGGCGCGTTTCAGATCTTGGAAATGATCGTCGGGCGACATGGGAACTTTCCGTCCGAACATTTCGTATTCCAAAGAGTAGTTGCCCATATCTGCGACGATGAACAGGTCGTAACCCCGGGCGGATTCTTTCAAAACCGCCTTGCCGTCGCCGGAAGTAAACCGGGGGCAAACCACTTCCATGAGCATGGAATCCCGCATTTCGGGATCGTCTTTGTAATGGGGATATTTGTCGTGATACCATTTGGTGAGGTGCTTGTCAATTTTCTGACTCAGCTCCAAGGCACCGGGCATTGCCAAAACGCCTAAGGGGAAATATTCGTCGGGGTGGGCGATGAATTTTTGATCTTCCATGATAGTTTTCTCCGTATCTCTGATGTTTTATTCTCGTTTTTGAAAAGGGAAAAGAAGAGTGGCATTGAGACACTCTTCTCCGGGTTATTCCTCTTCTTCGGCGCGATCCAACCAAATGGTGCCGATTTCCATGGCTTCCGCCATAGATTTCTTTTCTGTTTTTTGAATGACCCTCTCGTTGGGCTTTGCTTCGGGGTCGTTGTCCTGCAATTCCACGGAAATGTTGGTGGATTTCATAATGTCACCGTCGGGAGTTTCCCCCAAGATTTGCATCATAACCACGTATTTGTCCGTAAGATTGCCGTAGAAAATAACGTTGCCCGAACGAACCAAGGGACGTCCCTTATAGGTCAGGAAGGAAGTTTCCTCTGCCATATTTATGCCTCCGTTCCAAAATTTACTTACTTTATACTTATTATAACATAAATGTACGCCTCTGTCAAGCGCATCTCATGAAAAACTTATACAATCTTTTCCTTTTTTTGAATAGATTTCCCGTCACGGTGCATACTGAGGGAGAGGTGATTTATATGTTACAACTGACCCAAAAAGAAACCGAACTGCTCAAAGACATGAAAGACCAAGAACAGCTTTGTATTGACAAGTATACCAAGCATTCCGAATGCGCCGTCGATCCTCAGCTGAAAAATCTCTTTTCTCAAATGGCACAGACCGAGAGGGAACATTTGGATACTCTGAATCAGATTTGCTCCGGTACCGTTCCGTCCATGGCGGGGGGAAGCAAGACCATGCCCACTTTTACCGCAAATTACAACGGACAAAACGCCGACATGAAGAACGACAAGTATCTTTGTTCCGACGCTCTCGCCATCGAAAAACACGCGTCCCATATGTACGACACCTGCGTCTTCGAATTTGCCGACGAAAACGTCCGAAAAGTGCTGAACCACATTCAAAAAGAAGAACAGGATCACGGCAAAATGCTTTACGACTATATGTCTGTCAACGGCATGTACTGCGCTTCTTGATTTTAAACCACAAAAAATTGATAACCGCAAGAAAAACCCCATTCCAATCAGCTTGGAATGGGGTTGATTTTATACCGATACGGTTTTGATTTTCGAGGAATTTACTCTGCCCGATAGACCACTTTGCCGTCGATAACGGTAACGATGGCTTCGGCGCCCAAGACCGTCAACGGATCGTCCGACCAGATGACCGCGTCTCCGTCTTTTCCCACTTCCAAGCTGCCTACTCGGTCGCCGATGCCCACTTGGGTTGCGGGGTTGATGGTAATGGCTTTCCACGCTTCTTCTTTGTCTAAGCCCGCTGCCGCCGCAAGGCCTGCACACATGGGAAGGTGTTGCAGGGGAATGACGGGGGCGTCGGTGATGATGCTGAAGGAAACGCCGGCTTTGTGCAGTACCGCGGGGGTGGTGAAGGATTTGTTGATCAATTCCAACTTGCTCTTGCTTCCCAAGGAAGGCCCAACGAAGGCGGACAATCCCTCTTCCGCCAACTCGTCGGCAATCAACGCTCCTTCGGTGCAATGGTCTAAGGTCAGCTTAACGCCGAATTCTTTTGCAATGCGAATGGACGTTAAAATATCGTCTGCCCGATGGGCGTGGGCTTTCAGGGGGATTTCTCCCTTCAAAACGGGAAGCATCGCTTCCAATTTCATGTCAAAAGCGGGATTTTTTCCGGCTTCTTTGTCTTCTTTATAACGCTTTGCTTTAAACAAAAGTTCCCGCAACAACGCCGCCGTGCCCATGCGGGTCATGGGTGTTTTCTTGGCGCCTTGTCCGTAGCACCGTTTGGGATTTTCTCCAAAGGCACATTTCATGGCGATGGGATCTTTGACGATCATCTTGTCTACCCGCTTGCCGTACAACTTAATGGCGGTAAAGGTTCCCCCTACCACGTTGGCACTTCCGGGACCGGTGCAAGCGGTGGTCACGCCGCCCCGAAGAGCGGTGGAAATTCCCTCTTCCATGGGATTGATGGAGTCAATGGCTCGCAGATGGGGCGTGACGGGATCGGTAATGTCGTTGTAGTCCATTCCTTCCCACCCCGACGCCTGATTGTCCAACCCTACGTGGCAATGGGCGTCTACACAGCCGGGAGTCACCAATTTCCCTTTTGCATCAATAATTTCTGCTCCTTGAGGAGCTTCGATCGTTTCGCCGACGGCAAGAATTTTTCCGTCGTCCCCAATGAGAATACATCCGTTTTTCAGATCGGCTCCCGCCATGGTCTTTACGTAACCGTTTTGAATGAAAAGCATACGACACCTCGTTTTTTTTCTTTTATTATATCACAGTTTTCTTAGAATTACAAGAGGCGTTTTTTTCTTTTTGTCCATTTTTTCAGGAAGTTTTTCTTGACAAAGACAACATGGGAATGTATGATATAAGTATAATTTCACATAGGAGGAAGCATGAAAAGTATAGCTGTAAAGACCGATTCCGTAACGGGCGTGAACGATCGGTTTTGGGCGGCGAGCGGAATCGACGAATTATTTGCCTTTATCAAAACTGAGGAAGGTGAGTTTTTAACCGACCGCATGGCGAAAAAGGGGACTTGCCGCTATATTCGGAATCATTTTACTCTGAATCGGGAGATTATCAACGGGGCTCGTTGCGGTGGCGACGTTTATTCGGAAGATGCAGAGGGGAACCCTCTGTACGACTTTGAATGGATTAACGACGTGTTCCGCCGTGCCGTTTCCAAGGGGATCAAGCCCATTGTGGAGCTGGATTATATGCCCGATCTTCTCATTGGAGAAAGCGGCGGCGTAACCCAAGAGGGGCTGGGGCATAAACAGGGAAATCGCTATTATCCCAACCATTGGGGAAAATGGGAAAAACTGCTGAAAGCCTTTGTTCAAAATCTTGCGGATACGTTTGGTTTAGAGGAGATTCGCACGTGGTATTTCGAGGTTTGGAACGAGCCGGACAATTGGCCCGTGGAAGAGTGGAATCAGTTTCATCGCTTGTACGACGTTTTTGCTCATGCCGTCAAGAGTGTGGATCCTGCTTTGAAGGTGGGTGGTCCTGCTTGCTTTAAAATGTCTTTCTTCCGTTCTTTTTTAAATCACGTGGAAAACGGAATCAACTACGTAACGGGGGAGAAGGGCGTCGCCTTGGATTTTATTTCGTATCATATCTACGGAATGTCGGGCGCTTGGTTGAAAAAGTGGCCCTTGGTCATGCCCACGGTACAGCGGTTCGTGCAAGAGCTTTTGTGGATTCAACGGGAGATTCGCAATTTCCCTTCTCTGCAAAACACGGAATTTATGCTAAATGAATGGGGTGTAATATCCAACTACGAGCGTTCCTGTAAGGATTATCCGCCCTTGGAGATCCGCAACAGCGAATATTCCGGGCTTTTTTCCGTTAAATTGGTGGATTGTCTGCAGATGTTGAGACGGGAGTATTCTCTCCCTCTGTCGGTTCTCCTTTATTGGGGGTTCAGCAATGAGGATAATCGCGGAGTTCTGTTCAACGGAAACCGTTCATTGACCACGGCAAATCATATTTGCAAACCCGTTCAGACCGCTCACGAATTTTTGGCAATGCTGGGGGATGAAACGGTGAAAACGGAAGGTCTTCTTCCCGGCGGTGACGAAGGCGTGATGGCGACGCAGAGCAAAGATTCCGCGGAAGCGCTGGTCTATTATTTTAACGAGTGCGATACGGAGTCTTCGTTCCCAAATCGCGATTATCGTTTGAATTTCACCGGATTGGACGACGGTTGCTATAAACTTTCGGTTTACACTATGGATAATACCCACAACAACACTTACCGTCTGTGGCAGCGGATGGGGTGCCCCGAAACTCTTTCTGCCGAGGAAAAAGAAGCGTTATCCCAAGAGCAGGAAGTTACCGCGGACGTTACCGAGACCGTGGAAGTCAAACAGGGAAGCTTTTCTTACGACGTATCCCTTCCCGGTGTCAGTATGAAATTGGTTACTTTAACAAAAATGTAATAAAAAGAGTTCGAAGGATTCCTTCGGACTTTTTTTTGTGCAAAAAATCGGCAGAACAACGAAGTTCTCGTCATTCTGCCATGGTCGGAGTGAGGCGACTTGAACGCCCGGCCTCTTGGTCCCGAACCAAGCGCGCTACCAGCTGCGCTACACCCCGATATTTTGTTACCAAGATATTATATCACAGTTTTTTAGAAAATGCAAGAGGAAAGCGGGAAAAAATTTCAAACTTTTTGGAACGAAAGGGGGAGAGTGTTGTGCACTCTCCCCGCGTGGATTTTACTTTAAGAGCAATCCTTCCAATTCCGTCAAGGCTTGATCCATTTCCTTCATGGCGTTGTTGACCACAGCGGGATCGGTCATGTCGATGCCGGCGATCTTCAGCTCGTTGATGGGATAATCGCTGCCGCCCGTTGCCAAAAATTCCAGATATTTGGAAGCGTCGCCCGTTTCCAAAATATTGCGGACGATGGACACCGAAGCGCAGAAGGCGGTGGCGTACTGATACACGTAGAAGGCACGGTAGAAGTGGGGGATTCTTGCCCATTCAATGTCTTGCAATTCGTCTACTACGGCGCCGTTGTAATACAGTTCGTTCAGTTCCCGATAGACCTTGTTCAGAACTTCTGCCGTCAGGGGAACGCCTTGCTGATTCAGATCGTGGGCTTTGCGTTCAAATTCTGCAAAGAGCGTTTGACGGAAGACGGTAGTGCGGAACCCTTCCAAGAAGTGATTCAAGAGATAGGCTCTCTTGGCAGAATCGGTTTCCGTTGCCAAAAGATGACGGGTCATCAAAACTTCGTTGACGGTGGACGCCACTTCTGCCACGAAGATCTTATAATCGTGATTTGCGTAATCTTGTTTTTCGCTGGAGAAATAAGAGTGCATGGCGTGACCTAATTCGTGGGCCAAAGTAAAGGCGTCGTCAAAGGTCTCGGAGAAGTTCAAAAGAACGTAGGGGTGTACGTCGTACACGCCGCAGGAATAAGCGCCGGTGGTTTTCCCCTTGGTTTCATAAACGTCGATCCAGCGCTCGTTGTACGCACGATCCAACAGATCCAAGTATTTCTGACCCAAAGGAGCGCAGGCTTCTTTCACCATAGCCTTGGCTTCTTCGTAGGTGGTTTTGCTGTCACATTCGGAAACGATGGGGCAGTACAGGTCGTACATGTGCAGTTCGTCCAATCCCAAAACCTTTTTCCGCAATTCCAAATAGCGCTTCATAATGGGAAGGGAATTGTGGAGAGAATTTACCAGATTATCGTAGACCGAAACGGGAACGTTGGACGCGAACAACGCCCGATGGCAAGCGGTTTCGTATCCCCGAACCTTGGTGTAGTAATTGTCGAATTTTACGGAATTTCCGTAAATGGAAGCAATGGTATTGATATATTTTTTAAATTCGCCGAAATAGGCTTCGAAGGATTCTTTACGGACGCGACGGTCGTTGCTTTCCCGATAGGCACCGAAGTTTCCGTGAGACAAAGGAACGTCTTCGCCCTTTTCGTTTTTTATGGTGGGGAAGGTCATGTCGACGCTTTCAAACATATCGAAGGGGTCTTCCGCCGAGGAAGAGACTTCGGAAAGAAGTGCCAACATTTTTTCTTTTTCCTCGTCCAAGGTGTGAGGACGGGCGCGGTCGATATCTTCCACGATGTGTTTATATCCCGCCATGCAGGGATCGGATAGATATTGGGAGAGGACTTCTCCGTTAATGGAGAGAATTTCGGGTTCCAAGAAGGAAGCGGCGGCAGAGAGTTTTGTGAAAAGCATCATGGCTTTTCCGTTCATTTCCTGGGACTTGGCATCGCCGTTGTCCAAGCTCTTGCGGAGCATGGTGTAAACGTAGACCAACTCTGCTTGATGCATGGCATCGTACAGAGTGTCCAATCCTTTTTTCAGGTCTTGAGCGGATTTGCCCAAAGTTCCCTTGACGGCGGCGACGGTTTCCACGGTGGCGGTTGCCTTTTGGAAGGCTTCTTCCCAAGCGTTGTCGTCGGCAAAAATTTGGGAGAGGTCCCAGGTCAAGGATTTGTCGATTTCATTTCTCAATTTCATATAAATACCCTCCTGAAGAGAATTCAGATATATTCTTACCATATCTTACCACACGGATTCCGATTTGTCAAGAGTAAAAATGACTTTCGCCGCGGGGCGGCGCCCGCCGTCCCGGCGGACTCCGGGCGTTGCCCGGAGTTGCCGTCTCCTCGCGGGAGACGGCGCGCCGCCGGATCGCGCGCTTCTTTCAAAAAAAATGTTCATAATTTTGCCCTTTCTTTTTCTGAAAAAGTATGCTATAATGAAGTCAGAAAATAACGGGCAATCTCGCTCGAAAACAAAGGAGAGTTTATGTATGTCCAATCGCTTTATTCTTAACGAAATTTCTTATCACGGCTCCGGTGCCATCGAAGCCATCGCTTCCGAGGCTCAAGGTCGCGGCTTTAAGAAGGCTTTTGTCTGCTCCGACCCTGATCTGATCAAGTTTGGCGTAACCCAAAAAGTTCTTGACGTTCTTGACAAAAACGGACTTGCTTATGAGATCTTCTCCGATATCAAGCCCAATCCCACCATTGAAAACGTTCAGAACGGCGTTGCCGCTTATAAGGCTGCCGGCACCGATTATATCGTAGCCATCGGCGGCGGTTCTTCCATGGACACCGCAAAGGCAATCGGTATTATCATCAACAACCCCGAATTCGCCGACGTCCGTTCTCTGGAAGGCGTTGCCGATACCAAAAATAAGTGCGTTCCCATCATTGCCGTTCCCACCACCGCAGGAACAGCTGCTGAAGTTACCATTAACTACGTTATTACCGATGCGGAAAAGAACCGCAAGATGGTCTGCGTAGATCCTCACGATATTCCCGTGGTTGCCGTTGTCGATCCCGATATGATGGCCTCTATGCCCAAGGGATTGACTGCCGCTACCGGTATGGACGCTCTGACCCACGCCATTGAAGGTTATATCACCGCCGGTGCTTGGGAATTGTCCGACATGTTCCATATTAAGGCAATTGAGATCATCGCCCGTTCTCTGCGGGGCGCTGTGAATAATACCGCCGAAGGTCGCGCCGATATGGCTCTCGGTCAGTACGTTGCCGGTATGGGATTCTCTAACGTCGGTTTGGGAATCGTTCACTCCATGGCTCACCCCTTGGGAGCTCTCTACGATACCCCCCACGGTGTTGCCAACGCTATTATTCTTCCCACCGTTATGGAATATAATGCGGAATCTACCGGTGATAAATATCGGGATATCGCCCGTGCTATGGGCGTTTCCGGCACCGACGCCATGACCATCGAAGACGCACGTAAGGCTGCTGTTGACGCCGTTCGTCAGTTGTCTGCCGACGTGGGAATTCCCGCTGACCTGAAGGAAATCGTAAAGCGCGAAGATCTGGACTTCTTGGCGCAGTCTGCCTTTGACGATGCTTGCCGTCCCGGCAACCCCAGAGCCACTTCCGTTGCCGAAATTAAGGCTCTTTACGAATCTCTTCTGTAAGAAAAGTCCAATGGAATCTTTTGGAAGAACGCCTCGGCGTTCTTCCTCTTTTTTATGAAAAATTACAAAAGTGGGAACAAAAAGTGACGACAATGGAAACTTTCTTCAAAGCCTCTTGCATTTCACTTTACTATCTGATAAAATAATACTATAATATGGGGTCGTGTCCCCAAAAGTGATTAAGGAGAAAAACTATGAAAAAGACTCTCGCCATTCTTCTGTCTTTGGTTCTTGTGGTTGCCGCTGTCTTTGCGCTTGCTTTGAGTAGTGCCGCCGCCGAAGCACCCAAGGCGTCCTCCGTCAAAGTTACGGATACGGACAACGTTGCGCATACCCTTGACGCGACGACGACGTCCTACGCCGCAAAAACGGGTACGGTGTCCTTTGATGCCGCAACGGGCGTGCTGACTCTGGACAATGCCTCCGGAATTCGACAGATCTACTGTAATACCGGTGTTTTGACCATTCTCGTTCAGGGTGAAAACTTCATTGAAGAAACCGCAAGTATAGGGAACACCATCGATCAGGAATGGGGAAATAGCAATGGCGTTACCGACCTGATTTTTAAGGGCGACGGTACTCTTAACGTTTCTGCTTACAAGTACGGAATTCTTTCCAGAAACGGTGGCTTGGAATTTACCGGTGACGTTAAAGTAGATGTCTTTACTTCGGCTTCCGATTCCATTCATACGCCTTCGGCAAACGGAAAGGGAGTTGTGTTCAGCGGAAACGCGCAGGTGAAAGCTTCTTCCAACGGAAACGTTATCGTTCATTACGGAAAAGAGCCTGTTGTCATTAAAGACAAAGCTCAAGTGTTCGTGGTGATGAAGGGTACGAACCTTGTGAGCCGCAACGGACTTTATGCAAAACAATTCCGTATGGAAAGCGGTTCTTTGGACGTCAGCCTTGAGGCTACGGGACTTCCCTCCGGCATCGCTGCCAACAGCGTTTATACCTGTAGAGGAATCTTCGTAGAAGGTGCCTCCGGAAACACGAATGACGTAGAGTTCTTGGGCGGTAAAGTTAAGGTCGATCTCCCCGGAACCGTAAAAACCGCTACTGCATTCTCTGCAATCTACGTGAAAAACGCTCCCGCTCTTACCTTGAAGGATACGGAGTTTGATTTTGATATTACCTTCCCCGGTACGAATAAAGATTTGGCAAGCGTCGTTTATCTTGAAAACGTTCCCGCCTTGACCGTGAACGGTTGTAAAATGGACTTTAATGCAGAGAAGCCTCGGGCTTTGTTCGGAGTTGTCGGTCTTACCGATGCCGCCGGCACCGAGTTCTCCGCCGATTTCAAGAATTCCGCTTTGACGGGTAACGGTTATTGCTTTATTTCCGCAACCAAGGGCTGGAAGAACGTTGCCGTCAAGGTCAACTTCGATAAGTCCTGTACTGCAAACCTTGCTCTTCCCGGAAGAGTGATCCACGTGGATTGCGCCGGCTACACCAAGGTCACTACCAACGCTTCCTTCTTGACCGGTGCGGATTTCACTTCCACCGTTGCTTTGATTACCGGAAACCCGGGAATAAAGGTTGCTACCGTTACCATTACGCCTCCTCAGGGTGCTGATATTACTCTGTCTGCCGCGAAGCGTCAGCTGACCGAAAGTGATGCGAAATATCTTCAGGTTCCTCAGGATTCCATCGTTTACGATCCTGTTGCCGGAACGGTAACTTTGAATAATATGAACGGCGGTGTAAATCGTATTTGGTCTTCTACTACGATAACCTACGTACTGAAGGGTGAGAACACCGTAACCATGAATCCCACCTTGAAAAATCAGTACGCCTTCGGCGGTGGTGAAAACGTCACCCTTTCCGGGGACGGTACTTTGACCGTCAGCGGCAGCGCCAACCTTTTGGTTGCAAAAGACCGCTTCGTTTTGGAAGGGGACGTAAAGGTGAAAGCCATTTCCAATCGCAATACCGATGACGATTATGCGATTCATCTTTTGAGCGACGGAGACAATGAATTCATCGTTCGCGACAACGCTCAGCTGGATCTTTTGGTCGGTGTGAAGGGCTTCTATTTGGCAGGTGCACAACCCTCCCTTCAGATTACCGATAACGCTAAGGTCAGCATCTCT
Organism: Eubacteriales bacterium; assembly: GCA_045534395.1. Taxonomy (GTDB): domain Bacteria; phylum Bacillota; class Clostridia; order Oscillospirales; family UBA644; genus RGIG995. Next base: position 10,602 of record JAZSJP010000074.1, read on the forward strand.
TCCGTTGAGAAATCCTTTGCAAAACAGGGGATTCATCTGTGCCCCGACGTGGATAACGGTACCGGAAATCAGAACGCGGTTTTGGAAGTTTCCGGAAACGCTTCGCTGAAGATCTCCAACGCCGGTGTGGGTGTTGAATTCGGTCAGGTCCTTTCGGAAGACGATACCGATACCCTCTTGAAAGAAAAAACTGCCGTCAGCGGAGTTTTCGATATCCTTGACAATGCAGTCGTGGAAGTCACCGCCTCGGCTCAAGCACTTAATTTCGGATTGGATACCGAAGGTGACGTTTCCGTTCTTCGCGTAGAAGGTACTTCAAACGCCAAGTTCGTCAGCGCCGATCCTACCAACGAAAGCACTCTCGGTGCTTCTATCGAAATGGTATCTCCCAAGAATGAAATCACCATGACCACCACCGGAACCGTGGAATTGGTTGCAAACGTCGGTGTTGACCGCGGTGCTTTGTACGTTCACGGGGACGATTACGACATCTTCGTAAAGGATACCACGCTGAACGTTACCAACATTTCCGAATGCCCCATTGCTCCCAACGGCGGATTGGTTCACGGGATCAATCTGGACGGTAAGGGCGAAGGAAAATTCTTGGTTGCCGGAAAAGCCGTCATCAACGTTAACGTTGAAAAGAACGGTAAAAAAGAAGACAACCGTGCTTACGGTATCTTCATCAATTCCGATCATCAAATGACCGTTCAGGATAACGCAAAAGTCAACGTTACCGTCGGAGGTGATTCCAAAGCTTCC
>JAZSJP010000062.1:0-16209 GCA_045534395.1 Eubacteriales bacterium
TTATAAAACCGTAAAAAAGAGGAGTGTCTGCAATGATCCAAAAGAAAAAATGCATCGCCATGCTTTTGGCGGGCGGTCAGGGAAGCCGTCTGAAAGTTTTGACCAAAAACGTAGCAAAACCCGCCGTTCCCTTTGGGGCAAAGTTCCGCATCATCGACTTTCCCCTGTCCAACTGCATCAATTCCGACATTACCGTGGTAGGGGTGTTGACGCAATATCAACCCTTGGTACTGAATCGGTACATTCGCACGGGAGATCCTTGGGATCTGGACCGTCTCTACGGTGGAGTTTACGTATTGCCCCCCTATCAGCAGAATTCCGGCGCCGATTGGTACAAGGGAACCGCAAACGCCATTTATCAAAACTTCCCCTTTATTGAGCAATACGATCCCGAGCACGTGCTGATTTTGTCGGGAGACCATATTTACACCATGGATTATTCCAAAATGTTGGAATTCCACGAACGTGCCGATGCCGACGCCACGGTGGCGGTCATTGACGTTCCTTGGGAAGAGGCTTCCCGCTTCGGAATCCTTGCCACCGACGAAGAAGGCAGAATCACCGAATTCCAAGAAAAACCCGCTCAACCCAAATCCAATCAAGCGTCCATGGGCATTTATATTTTTAAATGGAGCAAGCTGAAGGAATATCTGGAACGAGACGAGGCAGACCCAACCTCTTCCAACGATTTCGGAAAGAACATTATTCCCACCATGCTGGAAGACGGTCAAAATCTTTTCGCTTACTCCTTCCACGGTTATTGGAAAGACGTGGGAACCATTGAAAGTTTGTGGGAAGCCAACATGGATCTCATTTTTCACCCCGATCAGCTGAAGATTGACAATCCCGATTGGAAGATCTACGCCCGCAATCCCGTCTCTCCGCCTCATTATACGGGAGAAAAAGCACGCATCTCCAATTCCATCGTCTCCGAAGGGGGAACTCTCTGCGGAAGGGTGAAAGACTCCGTTATTTCCTTTAAAGTAGATATTAAAGAAGATGCCGAAATTCACGGATCGGTGGTAATGCAGAACTCGGTCATCGAATCGGGGGCGAAAGTCTACAACGCCATCATCGGAGAAGGCGCGCACCTTGAGAAAAACGCCGTAGTGGGCGCTCCCGCAGAACCGGGAAAAGCACCGGTGATTACCGTAGTCGGTCCCGGAGCCGTCGTGGGGGAAAATCAGACGATTCCCGCCGGCGCCATTATCGACGGAGAAACAACGAAAGAAGGTGCCATTCATGGCTAATGCATTCGGAATTATTTTTGCAAACATTCACGACGACGCCCTGCCCCAACTGACCAGGAATCGGACGTTGGGTGCGGTTCCTTTGGGAGGACGCTACCGTCTCATCGACTTTGTTTTGTCCAACATGGTTAATTCGGGAATTTCGTCGGTGGGCGTTATCGCACGAAACAATTATCACTCCCTTGTGCATCATTTGGGCTCGGGAAAAGAATGGGATCTTTCCCGAAAATTCGGCGGTCTGACCATTTTCCCGCCCTATTCCACCGGCACGGGTCTTTACCATGGACGCCTGGAAGCCATGAAGTCGGTACTGAGTTACATCGTCCGCGCTCGGGAAGAATACGCCGTTTTGGCGGATAGCAATATCATCCTGAACATTGACCTTTCCAAAGTATTGGAATATCACGAAGAGCATGACGCCGATATCACTTGCGTCTATCAGAACGTGGAATTGAAGGAAAAGAACGCCAAAGACCGGGTTTTGTACGAAATGGACGGCAACCGCATTACCGCCGTTTTTGCAGACCCCCGCATTTCCGAAGGAAACGTCAACAATTCCTTGGGAATTTGGGTCATGAAAAAGGAACTTTTGGTTCGCATCATCGACGACGCTCAAACCTCGGGAAAACAAAGTTTGGAGCGGGACGTTTTGGCAAAGCGTTGCGAAGATTGGAAAATCTTGGGCTACGGATTTGACGGATTCGTGGAACAAATTCGCTCCACGTCCGGTTATTATCGAGCGGGCATGGCGTTGTTGAACACCGACGTTCGCGCCGAACTGTTCCCCCGCCAACGCCCCATTTACACAAAGGTTCACGACGAATCTCCCGTTTATTACGCCCCCGACGCCGTTGCGCAAAACTCCTTAATTGCCAACGGTTGCAGAATCGAAGGCACGGTGGAAAACTCCATTTTGGGCAGAGGCGTGTACGTGGCAAAGGGAGCCGTGGTGCGCAATTCTCTTCTGATGCAGGGCGTTACCGTGGCGGAAGGGGCGACGGTAGAGTGCGCCATCATTGACAAGGACGTCTACGTTTCTCCCAACCGAAACCTCTCCGGCGCTCCCACCTATCCTTTGGTTATTGAAAAGGGAAGCCGCGTTTAATCGAGAAAGGAAGTTTATGGCAAAGATTTTATTTACTGCGTCGGAAGCCTTCCCCTTCGCCCTTTCGGGAGGATTGGGAGACGTCATCGGCGCTTTACCGAAAACTCTGGCAAGCATAGAAGACAACGACGTTCGGGTGGTTCTTCCCCTGTACGGAGTCGTAAAAGAAGAATACCGTAAAGATATGACCTTTTTGCGGAGCATTGAAATTCCCGTGGGTTGGCGCAAGCAATACTGCGGTATTTTCGAATTAAAGTACCAAGGCGTCGTATGGTATTTCATCGACAACGAATATTATTTCAAACGGAGCAACCGTCTCTACGGTGATTTTGACGACGGAGAGCGTTTTTCCTTTTTCTCCACCGCCTGTTTGGAAATTCTGCCTTACGTGGGATTTTATCCCGAAATTCTCCACGCCCACGATTGGCATACGGCGTTGGTGCCCATTCTTTACCGCACCCGATACGCCATGCTGCCCGAATACAAGGGCATAAAAACCTTGTTTACCATTCACAATATTCAGTATCAAGGCATTTTTGATTTTGAACGCCACAACGACCTGTTCAATATTCCTCAGGAATCGGCGTATTTGGCGGAATACAACGGCTCCTTGAATCTTATGAAGGGTGCCATTGAAACAGCGGATCGAGTCTCCACCGTATCCCCTACCTATGCGGAAGAAATTCTGTACGCCTATTACGCCCACGGTCTGGAAGGGATTCTTTCCCGAAATCAGGGCAAATTGACGGGAATTCTAAACGGAATCGACACCGTCCGCTACGATCCCATGACCGACCAAGCCTTACTTCACCCCTTCTCGGCCCGCACGCCGGCGCAAAAGGTGAAAAACAAGTTAGATCTGCAAAAGGATCTGGGACTTCCCGTAGACAAGGAGATCCCCATGATCGGCATCGTTTCCCGCCTGGTCTCCCACAAGGGATTGGATTTGGTACTTCGGGTGTTGCACGACATTCTCCATCTGCCCTTGCAATTCGTAATTTTGGGCACGGGAGACGCGGAATACGAAGCGGCGCTGACCAACATTCGGGAACAATATCCCGACAAAATGTCGGTAACAATCGACTTTAACAGCCGATTGGCGTCCCGTATCTACGGCTCTGCAGATATGATTCTCATGCCGTCTCAAAGTGAACCTTGCGGCTTGGTGCAAATGGTTGCCTGCCGCTACGGCGCCGCCCCCATCGTCCGCAGAACCGGAGGATTGCGAGACTCGGTCTTTGACGTCTCTTTGGGCGGAAACGGTTTCACCTTCGACAACTACAACGCCCACGAAATGCTCGCCGTCATTGAACGCGCCGTGGCGCTGTATCAAGACAAAAAAGCCTGGAGAACCCTGTTGGTTCGGGCATTGAAGTGCGACTTTTCTTGGAACGCCTCGGCAACGCAGTACATGAGCCTGTACCGCTCGTTGCTGTAACACTCCCTATTTTACGCAAAAATTCCCATATTTCCCATGAAAGCAGGTATTTATGAAACAAGCATCTCTTACTGCCGCGGAACTGAAGCGGCGCATCAACGATAATCTGTTACGCTACTACGGAATCGACCCCAAAGACGCGGACGTGGAGCAGATCTATAAATCTGCCGTCACCGTGGCGCGGGACGAAGCCGTCCGTCGGCGTCTTGCCTTCGAAAAAGAAATGGAAGAAAAAGAAGGCAAGCAAGTCTACTATATGTGCATGGAATTCCTTTTGGGCAGAAGCCTGAAAAACTGCGTATTTTCCATGTTCGGCGAGGACGTTTTTGCCGAAGTTCTGAAGGAATACAACCTCCGTCCCAAGGATCTGTACCGTTTGGAACCCGATGCCGGGTTAGGAAACGGCGGATTGGGTCGTTTGGCGGCGTGTTTTATGGAATCTTTGGCATCGGGCAATTACCTTGCCACGGGGCACAGCATCTGCTATGAATTGGGCATGTTCAAGCAGAAGATCGTAGACGGATGGCAGATGGAATTGACCGATAATTGGCTTCCCATGGGGGAAGTTTGGCTCTCGCCCCGTTTGGACGAAGCGGTGGACGTTCCTTTGGGAGGACACGTGGAGGAAGCCTGGGAAAACGGACGGTTAGTGGTACGTCACTACAACGCCACCGTCATTCGGGCAACGCCTTACGATCTGATGATTCCCGGTCACGATACCGAAGGGGTCAGCCGTTTGCGTCTGTGGAAAGCATCGGCAAAAAATCCCGTGGATATGAATCTCTTCTCTCAGGGAGATTATATCCGTGCCGCAGAAGAAAACACCAACGCGGAAATGATTTCCAAAATCCTGTATCCCCCCGACAATCATCTGCAAGGAAAATCCTTGCGGTTGCGGCAGCAATACTTTTTGGTTTCCGCCGCCCTGCAAAACATCATCAAAACCCATCTTTCCAAGTTCGGGGATCTAAAAACCTTGCCCGAAAAAGCGGTGATCCACATTAACGACACCCACCCGTCCCTTTGCATTCCCGAGTTGATGCGCATTTTCATTGACGAATGCGGCTACGGTTGGGACGAATCGTGGGGAATCGTGAAAAACACCATTTTCTATACCAATCACACCGTCATGTCCGAAGCTTTGGAAACCTGGAACGAAGCCACCTTCCAAGCCATTTTACCCCGCATTCACACCATCGTAAAGGAAATCAACCGCCGCTTCTGTGACGAAATGTTCCAACAGACCAACGGAGATTGGGATAAAATTTCCCGCATGGCGATTTTGGCGGATTCGTCGGTTCGCATGGCAAATCTTTCGGTTATCGGATCCAAGAAAGTCAACGGCGTCTCGGCGCTGCACAGTCAGATTTTAAAAGATCGCGTTTTCCGGGATTTCAACGACGTTTATCCCGGCAAATTCACCAACGTCACCAACGGCATCGACCACCGCCGCTGGTTGTGTCAGTCCAATCCCGGTCTGACGGCGCTCTTAAAGGAATGTATCGGCGACGGATTCGTCAACGATGCTTCCAAACTCGTAGATTTTCTGAAATATCAAGACGACGCTCAGGTTTTGGAGCAGTTGTCCAAAATCAAAAAGGAAAACAAAGAGCGCTTTGCAAAATTCCTGAAACGGGAAGGGTGCGAAGTTCTGCCCGATCCCGACCAAATGTTGGACGTTCAGGTCAAGCGTCTGCACGAATATAAGCGCCAACTGCTCAACGCATTGCACATTCTTTCCCTGTATTTGGATCTCAAAGACGATCCCAACATGGAATTCACCCCCAAAACCTTCCTCTTTGCCGCAAAAGCCGCCTCGGGCTACTACATGGCAAAGCGCATTATCCTGTTCATCTCGTCCATTGCCAAGGTCATCAACAACGATCCCGCCGTCAACGGAAAATTGCGGGTCATCTTTGCGGAAAACTACCGCGTCACCATGGCGGAATCCCTGATGCCGGCGGCAGACCTTTCGGAACAAATCTCCCAGGCGGGAACCGAAGCCAGCGGCACGGGCAACATGAAACTGATGATCAACGGCGCTCTGACGGTGGGCACCTTGGACGGAGCCAACGTGGAAATTCACCGAGAGGTGGGAGACGACAATATTTTCCTCTTTGGTCTTCGTACCGAGGAAGTTGCGGAATTGTACCGCAGAGGCTACCGTCCCGCCGATTATTACAACTCCAATCCCCGCATTCGCCGCATTATCGATACCATGCGTAACGGAATCGGCGGAGAATCCTTTGCGGATCTGGCAGACAGTCTGACCATGGACAGCCGCTTCTCCGATCCCTATATGAATTTGGCGGATTTCGAATCCTATCGCCAGGTTCAGGGGATTATCAGCGGACAGTATACCCATGAAAAAACCCTTTGGAACCGCAAATCTCTGATTAATATCGCAAAAGCGGGCTTCTTCTCGTCCGACCGCAGCATTCAAGATTACGCCCAAGAAATTTGGGACATGAAGCCTTTGGAGAAAACCAAGTGATCCCACCTATTTCCGACAATCAAGAACAAATTCTCTTTGATTCGAGAGATCCCTTTTACCGTACTCCCGCCGGAGCCTTTTCGGCGGGAACACCCTTAACCCTGTCTCTGCTGATTCCAAGGGGAGAATGTGCCAAAAACGTCGTCTTATGGTTTTCCAAGGACGGTTCACAGGCAGACGAAATCCCCATGGTCTTTGCGGAAAACATTCGTCAATACCAACGCTGGACGGCAACGGTGACACCGAAAGAGCCCGGGGTGTATTGGTACACCTTCCGCATGGACACTCCGAAAGGAACTTTGGTCTACGGGCGGGACGCCAAAAACAAACCCGTCTGCGGGCGGCAAAATCCCTCGGCGTGGCAAGCGACGGTCTACGACGGCAACGCCTCCCTTCCCAAAGGTTGGGCGGGGGGTACCTTTTATCAGATTTTCCCCGACCGCTTTTTCCGTTCCGGAAAACAGGAAATTCCTGCGGACAAAGAGTATGTAACCCTGCGAACGCCGGGAGAATTGCCCACTTGGAAGCGGGAAGAAAACGGCGATTTGGACACCACCGACTTTTTCGGCGGAAACCTCAAGGGCATTGAAGAAAAATTGGATTATTTAAAGGACCTCGGCGTGACCGCCCTGTACCTCAATCCCATTTTCGAAGCGCATTCCAATCACCGGTACGACACGGGAAATTACGAAAGAATTGACCCGTTTTTGGGAGATGAAGCCGCATTCCGAAGTCTTTGCACCGCCGCACACAAGCGGGGAATGAAGGTTCTTTTGGATGGTGTATTCAGTCACACGGGAGACGACAGTATCTACTTCAACAAATACGGAACTTATCCCGGAGAAGGCGCCTATCAATCCAAGGAATCCCCTTATTATCCTTGGTTTAAATTCAAGAAATGGCCCGAAGATTACACCGCTTGGTGGGGGATCAAACTGTTGCCTGAAGTGGACGAATCCAACCCCGATTACGCGGAATATATTACCGGAAAAAACGGTATTTTGCGCCGTTGGTTGCGGGCGGGTGCCGACGGCTGGCGCTTTGACGTGGCAGACGAACTTCCCGACGACTTTTTGGAGCGTGCCCATACGGCAATCAAGGAAGAAAATCCCGACGCTCTGTTTTTGGGCGAAGTTTGGGAAGATGCCACCAACAAGGAGTCCTACGGACTGCGCCGCACCTACCTTTTGGGGAAACAGTTGGACAGCGTCATGAATTACGTCTGGAAAGACGCGATTTTGTCCTACGTTCTCACGGGAGACAGCGACGACTTTTCCGAGCGTCTCATGGGAATTTTGGAAAATTATCCCCCTTGGGGTCTGCATTGCGCCATGAACCTCATCGGCACGCACGACACCCCTCGGGCGCTGACGGTTTTAAGCGGCGTCAATCTTCCCAAAGACCCGGCGGAGCAGGTGGCACTCACCCTCACCGACGCGCAGAGAAAACTTGCAAAAAAGCGTCTGACGGTGGCGGATATTTTAATGTTCACCTTGCCGGGAATTCCCTCGGTTTATTACGGTGACGAAGCTGGCATGGAAGGGGGACACGACCCCTTGAACCGCCAATTCTACCCTTGGGGCAAGGAAGACGGGGAACTGAGAACCCTTATCACCGCCTTGGGACGAATTCGCAAAAAACATCCCGTCTTCCGCATGGGAGACTTGAAAATCCTCTATGCAAACCAAGGATTGATTCTCTACCGCCGTCAAGACGGCGTGCACCGCCCCGTTACGGTAGCGGTCAATTGCGGGAAGGAAGAACGGCGTATCGAATTGGAAGAACCCCGCACCGACCTCGTTACAAAAAAGCGGTATTCCGGCAAGTTGACACTGTCTGCTCTATCGGCAATCGTTTTGGAAGGATAGTACGTTACAATAAAAAATGGCAGCCGTATTTTAGCGGCTGCCTAATTTTATTTTATTATCCTCGTCGATCTCCGGGAACCCAAGTATCGGGATCAAAGGAAGGGATCTGCGTACGGTCGGAATCGGAGCTACTCTCCTCATACCACGCCGATTTTGCACTTCCTTCTTCGGTTTCTATCGCTTCCCAAGTACCGTTCGTTTTTCGTATAACCGTGCGATAAATGGGGAAAATATACTGTCCGATGGGCGTTGTGGGAGATCCCGGCTTAGAACCGAGAATGGAGTAAGACCCTTTTTCACCCAAATATACACCCGTAGTAAAAAGGTAATACTCATTGCTGCTGACAAATTGAATCAAGAACTCCAGATTTGAGGTAGTCAAACCGAAAAGCTCATACAACTGATCCCCTTGCGTAACTGCCATACTGCCCAAAGTATCTCGAGAAGGAACAAACCAACCGCCATCCTGACGTTTGTCAATTTGCTTATTCAAATAGGAATTGGATGTATTTAATCCGACGCCTTTACCGTTGATAATCATGTCAATAAGCGTGCGGTGGTTTTCTCCCACCTCGTCCTCTTCAGGAAGGACTTCGGAACCCGTCCAAGGGAAAACATTTAATTTCAGGCTCTCTTCTGCGGATTTTACAGAGCCTTGCGCATAATTCCACGTAGCATAAACGCCGCCGACGGACAACAACAGAATCGCGCAAATAACGCAACTGAAGAATCGAACGCCCCGTGAAAACATACGCTTTCTCCCCTCTCTTTGTTACGCTTGAATATAACCGATACGACGCAAGCGCTTCCTTTTTTCCTTTGAAATTCTTTTCTCCAATATGGGAGCTCCACACAATGCAATGAAGACCAACGCGATGCAGAACCAACCGGCAGGAGACTGCATAAACACTACAAAAGAACCGATAAAAGGAATCCGTTCTCCCTGATAAACGCCCCGCATCTGACTGTACAAAACGGGATAAATATCAGGAGAGCTGACGGCATCTCCCTGCAAGAGGAAATACCGCTCTTTGTGATTTTCGTTCGGCTCGCTGATGCCTACGATACGGTGTACCAAATAAGTATCGTCCACCTCGTACATGACAATATCATACAACTTCAGATCTTGTTCCTTGGGAAGATGCCGCGTCACAATAACATCAAAAGTTTGAATTTGATCGCTTAAATCATGTTCAAACAAGTATTGGTTTTTTTCATTACGATAGGACATGGAAGCACTCTTAACCACCTTCAGAGAAGGAATCCCGTTGGGGCGCTTCCCTTCCGTGCAATTCAGATATACGGAAAAAACCAAAGCACAAAACATCACAAGACAAATCAGCCCCGACAGAATTTTATCGAAAATTACGCCGACGCACTTCTTGTTTTTAGACTTTTCATATTCAATTTTGAGGGATTCATCCTCCGCGCCGCTTCGAATCAATTTCAGGTTCATGGAACACAATCGGTGCAACAAATACGAAAACAGACCGACAAACATGACCAAAACGATCATACACAGCACGAATACGTATACGTCGTAGGGCTTCATCATTTTTTCCTATCATAGGCAAAAGCTGTTGCAAACCGTCGCAACAGCTTTTGTATTACATAATTTCTTTACAAATTAGGCAGCGGCTTCGCTGACGGTGAAGCAGAGAGAACCGGTATGCAGAGCAGCCTTAAAGGCTTCGTATTCAGCAACGGTGTGCAGTTCAACGCTGTTCTTCAGAGTAATGCCGAGCTCAGAGGCTTGAATGGTAACGCTCTTGGCAGCATTTCCGTTGTTCATAACAACTTCAGCCGAGCTGTAAGCAAAGATGGCATCTTCATTGTAAATCAGACCGGTATTGGACAGCTGATATTTCATTTTGATACCGTTCTGGTCAACAACTTCATCGGCACCTTCGTTGGGAGTAAAGGTAACGGTAATATAACCCTCTACCTTCAGTTCTGCAACATGGTCATTATTTGCGTCATCAATAGTGATGCTCAAGTTTTCCGAATTGACGGAAATATTACCCTTAGCGGTGGTAACAACCTTCTCCGTAATTTTGGTTACGCCGTCCAGGTATGCGTCAATCTTACTGACAGCGCCTTGCGCGTAATTCCAAGCGGCATACACGCCACCGATGGTAACGACAAGCATCAATGCGATAATAGCGGTTAATTTTCTCATAGTAAGTACTCCTTTGTAAAAATTTACATTTTAAGTATAGCACCATTATTCGACATTGTCAAGAATAAAATGTAAAATTTTTGTAAATTATTGTCGTTTTCTGCATCCGACTTACACCCCCTCAATTTTAAAACATTTCGTAAATTCTCCGAAAAAATGATGTAAATCTCTTGAATTTTTTCTCGGATTATGGTATAATCTAAAAATGTATGTAATCCCCGGCAGAACACTGTTGGGTAATGAAAAGGAGAAATCAAAAAATGGACCTTATTTTGGATTTGTTCGCCCCCATTATCGAACAGATGCAAGCGGATCCCATGCTCATCGTAAAACAGATCGTCATGTGGATCATCGGCGGGATTCTGATTTATCTTGCCATCAAAAAAGACATGGAACCCACCTTGCTGCTGCCCATGGGCTTCGGCGCAATTTTAGTCAACCTTCCCGGAATCGAAATGGTAGGCGGAGAAGCCGTAGCGCAAAACGGTGCTTTCCACACCTTGGAACGGTTGTTCAGCATCGGTATTGAAAACGGAGAATTGATGCCTCTGATCCTGTTTATCGGTATCGGAGCGATGATCGACTTTGGACCGTTGCTGCGCAATCCCAAATATATGTTGTTCGGCGCCGCCGCACAATTCGGAATCTTTTTCACCCTGTGCTTGGCGTCCTTCGTGGGCTTTGACTTAAACGACGCGGCGTCTATCGCCATTATCGGTGCCGCCGACGGCCCCACCGCCATTTTCGTGGCACAAACTCTGAAGTCCAACTACCTTGCCGCCATTATGGTTGCCGCCTATTCTTATATGGCGCTGGTACCTCTGATTCAGCCTGTGGTCATCAAAACCTGTACCACTCGCAAAGAACGCCTGATTCGCATGGACGATTCCGGAGTGCGGGACGTTTCCAAGACAACCCGCATCTTGTTCCCCATCGTCGTCACCATCATCGTAGGCTTCGTTGCTCCCGACGCCGTTTCCCTCATCGGCTTTTTGATGTTCGGAAACTTGATTCGGGAATGCGGCGTATTGAATTCTCTGTCGGAAACCGCTCAAAAGGTTTTGGCAAATCTCATCACCATTTTCTTGGGTATCACCATTGCCTTCCAAATGAAAGCAAGCGAATTTTTGCGATGGGAAACTCTGCTGATTATGGGATTGGGATTGTTTGCCTTTGTCTTTGACACCTTCGGCGGCGTTATGATCGCCAAGATCATGAACCTTTTCCTGAAAAAGAAGATCAATCCCATGATCGGTGCCGCGGGCATTTCCGCCTTCCCCATGGCGGGACGCGTGGTCAACAAAATGGGCCTTGCGGAAGACGATCAAAACTTCCTTTTGATGCACGCCATCGGCGTCAACGTTTCCGGTCAGGTTGCCTCGGTCATCGCCGGCGGTCTGATTCTTTCCTTCTTAGCGTAACGAAAGGGGTACAGTATGGAATTTAACGTTCAAGCATTGTTGGAATCCCTGCCCTATATGGGAAAGGGTATGCTGGGTATTTTTATCGTTACCCTTGCCATTATTCTCACAGTTACAATCTTAAATAAAGTTACCACGAAAAAATAACAACCTGAGGGAGATGCTGCGGCATCTCCCTTTTTGGAGTACGTATGACCGAACAAGAACGCCAAAACACCGCGGAATCCGTGGTGAAAAAATTGATGAAAAAAGGCTGGACGATCTCCTTTGCAGAATCCTGCACCGGGGGAATGGCGTGTGCCCGCTTGGTGGACGTAGCCAACGCCTCGAAGGTGTTGAACGCGTCCTTCGTCACCTACGCAAACGAAGCGAAAGAAACCCTTTTGGGCGTCTCTGCCGAAACGCTGAAGACCTACGGTGCGGTCAGCGAAGAAACGGCAAAAGAAATGGCAACAGGCGTCGCCGCGACGAATCACGCGCAAGTAGGCGTCGGCATCAGCGGAATCGCAGGCCCCGGGGGCGGCACCGACGAAAAACCCGTGGGAACCGTCTGCTTCGGATTTTTTATTGACGGAAAAACTTTCACCGAAACCAAGCAATTCAACAACTTGGGGCGCCAAACCGTCCGCCAACAGGCGGTGGATTTCGTTTTTAAAACACTGGCGAACCAAATATAAACAAAATCCGGATATTATTATAACAAATCCGGAAAAACTCATAGACAAACCGGAGAAAATCCGATATACTGTAATAAAAAAAGTAATTACTCGAAAAGGAGATTTCACCATGTCTACAAAACTGTTTTACAATCGTTTTATCGACGATTGGATGGCGGCACTCCCCCTGGGAAACGGCCGTATCGGTGCGATGGTCTTCGGAAATCCGGATCGGGAAGTCATTGAGATCAACGAAGAATCCCTGTGGAGCGGACGGCAGATCAAAGAAGAAAACCACGCCACCCCCGAAGCGTTGGCGGAGATTCGCCGCCTGATTTCGGAAGAGCGCCTGGAAGAAGCGAAGATTCTGAGCCGGGAAACCTTCCTCGCATCTCCGCCCCGAGTACGCTTTTTTGAGAGCTTTGGAGAAATTTTTATTCAATTTGCAGAAGAAGGAGAAGTTTCTCAGTATCGCAAGGAATTGGAATTGAGCGACGCTTTGGCATCGGTGCAATGGAAAAAGGGCGAAAAAACCTTTTCCAGCGAAAGTTTTGTCAGCGAAGCCTTTGACCTTTTTGCTTATAAAGTCTCCTGTGACGCACCCTTTTCCTGCAACGTGACCATGAAGCGCAAGCAAGACGCCTACACCGCGGTGCTGTCGGAGGACACCGTCATCATGAACGGTCGTGTCACGTACTTTAACGAAGATTTCTACGGTGCCGGCGGAGAGGGAATGTCTTTTGGGGCAAGATTAAAGATCGAAACCGACGGCGAACGAAAAATGAGCCACGATTTCATTACCGTGGAAAACGCTACTTATTTGATCGTTTACGGTGCCTTTGCCACCAACTACAACGTCGACGTTTTCGACATCGACGAAAGCATTGATTACCGCAAATCCCTGACCGATTGCATGGAAAAATTGCAGGGTCATTCTTATGAAGAAATCAAAGCCCGTCATTTGGAAGATCACAAAAAATGGTTTTCCAAAGTGCAGTTGGAATTGGACGTTCCCGATTATTCGGACATCCCCACCGATGAACGTCTGCAACGGGTAAAAGATGGAAAAACCGACCCGGATCTTTGCCTTTTGTATTACAACTACGGACGCTATCTGTTGATTGAAAGTTCCGGTAAAAATTCCACCTTGCCCGCCAATCTTCAGGGAATCTGGTGTCACGATTTCCGTCCCGCCTGGGGTGCGGATTATCACACCAACATTAACGTGCAGATGAATTATTGGCATGCGGAAAACGGAAACTGCTCCGCAACCGTAGATTCCTTGACCCACTTCGTAAAGATGCTCAGCAAATTCGGACGGCAAACGGCAAAAGACTTGTTTGACGCCGACGGTTGGACGGTCAATCACACCACGGACGTTTTCGGAAGAACCGGTGTTCACGACTTTGTGGGTTGCGGATTCTTCCCCATGGCAGGTCCCTGGATGTGCCTTCCCTTGTGGGAGCATTACGAATACACCGGCGACGTGGAATATCTGAAGGAAATCTATCCGATTCTGAAAGATTCCTGCACCTTCGTTTGCGATTATCTCACCGAAACCAAGGACGGAACCCCTATCACTTCCCCCTCTAATTCTCCGGAAAATTTCTTCTACTACACCGATCCTTCCGACGGAATTAAAAAGAAAAGCCAGATGACCCAAGGGGCAACCTTCGATTACGAAATTATCTACGCCCTGTTCACCCGGGTCAAGTACGCTTGTGAACTGTTGCAGGAAGATCCCGCTTTTGCGGAAAAATTGGACGGGATTCTGAAACGTATGCCCCCCCTTCGGATCAGCCAACGCTACGGAACCATCTGCGAATGGATTCAAGACTACGAAGAAGGAGAGCCGGGGCACCGACATATTTCTCATTTGTTCGGATTGTATCCCTCGGATCAGATCAACGAAACCAACCCCGAAATTTACCAGGCGGCAAAGAATACCATCGCCCGCCGCTTGTCCCAAGGGGGCGGACAGACAGGTTGGTCGAGAGCGTGGATCGTAAATTACTACGCTCGGTTCAAAGACGGAAACGAAGCGTTGTACCATCTGTATCAACTGTTTGCAACCAATACCGAAACAAACCTATTTGACCTGCATCCCCCGCACATTTTCCAGATCGACGGGAACTTCGGTGCTTCCGCCGGCGTCAACGAAATGCTGATCCAAAGCCACTTGGGCGAAATCGGTCAGCGGATCGTGGAATTGTTGCCCGCACTCCCCGACGAATGGAAGACCGGCTCGGTCAAAGGCTTGAAGGCAAGAGGAAACTTTACCTTTGATTTTGCTTGGAAGGACGGAAAACTGACGGAAGTCACCGTCTCGTCCCCACAGAAAAACACACTTCTCTTGAAACTTCCCCAAAATCAAGACCTCCCCGAGTGCGATACGGAATACACCGTTGAAGATTGTGTTTTGCAGCGGGACCTCCGAGCGGGAGAATCAATTACGCTCCGTTTTTCTAAGAATAATTAACCCTTTCCCTGATAAATCCTTTTACATAAGCACCCCAAAAGTTTAACTTTTGGGGTGCTTATCCGTTGTTTCTTTCATGAATAAAAAACCTTCACTACAACGTTTTGGTTTTATGCAAAAATAAATCAACCGGAAAATTTTCGAAAACGGCGTGGAAAAAATACGATTTCACTAATTAAAGCAATACAAAACACCGGCTCCCCGATCGGGGAGCCGGATTTGTTATTCTTTTGGAATCGCCTCAGGGCTTTCGAATATACTCGTAAGCGTCTGCGCCGAAGAGGGCGGCGGCGGATTCTGCGGTGACAGCGTCAAACTCGTCATTTTCGGCAATGATTTGGTTCAGGAACTTAATCTGATAGCCGTCGGAAAGAGCATTTGCGTCAGCGGCAGAAAGGTCGTTATCCATGAAGAACTGATAGAGGCTCAGCAAAGTATTTTCGCCGGCTTCCACGGTTCCTTCATAGGTGTACACGCCGATGGTGTACCAAGTATCACCGATCTTAACGCGGGTATAATTACCGTTTTGGGTCATCCAATCGACTTTGTTGGTGCCACTCAAACCGGAAGAATAGGTGTAGTGCATTTTGTAGTCAACCCATTCGGTGGATTCCACGGCAACGATGGTGCGAGCCTTCACGGTTCCGTCGGTGTTGTTGTACGCGTAGATGGGCATATTCAACAGACCTTTGGTGATTACTTCATCGCTGAAGCAAACGTATTTATAACCGTTAAAAATCGTGGTTCCGCCATAGGTCTCGGGGCTATTTCCCTTCAATTTGTCGGTATTGCTGGTAGCACTTTTATAGGAAGCGGCAGTACCGTCCAAATTGATGGTATAGACGGTGTCGTTGTTCCAACGGATCATTCTACCGTCTTTGTCGAACATCTGCCAGCCTTTGAGGTGATCGCAGCCGTTGGTCTTCCAAACGTAGTACTTCCCGCCGACGTCGCCGGTGAAGTAGTTGTCGGAAGTGATGATCATACCGTCGTACTGAGCGACGTAGTAGAAACCGTCAGCTTCGTTCAGGAACAGACCCATTTCTTTGGCCTGACCGTCAACGAAGTAGTACTTGCCGCCCTTTTCGGGATGGTCTTGAATCCCTTGGAGCAACAGACCGTTTTCGTCGAAGAATCTCCAGCCCTTACCGATGGTGGCGGAAGCGTCTTCCAACCAGACGTAGTACTTACCGCCGACACCGTTGTATTCGTAAGAATCGGAAGTAATAATCATACCGTTGTACTGAGCAACGTAGTGGTTGCCGTCGGAGTGCAGGAAGATACCCTTTTCCTTGGGTCTGCCGTTGACAAAATAGTAC
>JAZSJP010000145.1:0-8245 GCA_045534395.1 Eubacteriales bacterium
CAATATTTGAGGGCAAGGACAACAGGTTCATTCTTATTATAGGGCCTTGTTCTGCAGACCACGATGACAGTGTGATAGATTATATTTCCCGCTTAAGAAAAGTTCAGGAAAAAGTGTCTGATAAAATTCTTATTATTCCAAGAATCTACACAAACAAGCCAAGAACCACAGGAGACGGCTACAAGGGAATGCTTCATCAACCCGACCCTTCCGTGGACCCCGACATGCTGAAGGGCATCGTTGCCATTCGGGACGTCCACATGTGCGCATTGCGGGATTACGGTTTCTCCTGTGCCGACGAGATGCTTTATCCCGACAATCATCGCTATTTGTCCGACCTTCTTTCTTACGTTGCCGTGGGCGCGCGGTCGGTGGAAAATCAACAGCACCGTCTGACTGCCAGCGGTCTTTCCATTCCCGTGGGTATGAAAAATCCCACCGGGGGAGATCTGTCCATTATGATGAATTCCATCACTGCAGGTCAACATTCCCACACCTTCATCTACCGCGGTTGGGAAGTTAAGAGTCAAGGAAATCCCCTGACCCACGCCATTTTGCGGGGTTACGTGGATATGGGCGGAAAACCCATTGCAAACTACCATTACGAGGATCTTCGCAGATTGCACGAGACCTACGAAAAATCCGGTCTTTCCAATCCCGGCGTCATCGTAGATACCAACCATTCCAATTCCGCTAAAATGCACTTGGAACAGGTGCGTATCGCCAAGGACATTTTGCATTCCTGCCGTCAGAATGACGATATTCGCAAGTTGGTCAAGGGTCTTATGATTGAAAGTTACTTGGTGGACGGCGCCCAAAAGGTCGATTGCGGAGAACACGTCTTCGGTCAGTCGATTACCGACCCCTGCCTTGGTTGGGAAAAAACCGAAAAATTGATTTTCGATATTGCCGATTCCCTTTAATGGAACAGAAAAACCCTGCGCCCCTCGGAAATAAATTCGAGGGGCGCCGTCATTTTGCATAATATACAATGGGAATTTTTGTGCAACATGACAGATTGACACGTTTTCTGTTTTATGTTATATTAAAACGGAAAGGAGTTTCGCCATGAAAAAAATTCAAAAAATTTTATGTTATATCTTTGTTTTGTGTTTTGTCGTTTCCTTTGTCGGGTGTTCTCGGAAAGCGTCTCTTTCTTTAAAAGAATTTGCGAAAAATCGGGATCTTAGCCTGATAGGGAATGAAGTCGTCGTTTCCTTGGCGGGAAAAAACGCCGTGGAACAGGAGATTTTATTTTCCTTTCACCCTGAAGTAAAACGGCTGTTCCTTTTTTATTCTGCGGACGGGGATACGTTGAGTCAAGGCGTGATCTTTGAATTGGAAGTGGAGTACGAAACTTGCGAGGAATTGGTGCGCCGTTCTTCTTGGACGGGAGTTCTTCGGAAGGTTTATTCCAACAACAGCGTTTTGCACGGCAATGCGTTGCAGTCGATTCCTTTTTCTTATGATGAAGAAGGAAAATCTACCGTTGCTGCTTCCGACGTCTCCGGTGCCTGCTACGGCACCTACACCCCTGACCCGGAGCAACCGGAGAACTTTATTCGGGACGGTTACAAAACCGACGACGGTGACAATCCAAGAATCGGACTGATATTTGCAACCTCTCCCGAGGCGATTCCGTGGGGATTTCAGGATTTCTACGATCATGCAAAAATCAAAGGGTTATCTCAAAAAAGTTAAAACAAGCCCCGAAACAACCGTTTCGGGGCTTTGTTCGTCGCATTGATTATTGCAATCCGATGACGTTGTCAATGGGCAGAGACAACACGACGCCTTTGGCTTCGCTGTGGACGCCCCATTGTTCGCCGATGGCTTGCATGATCTGTAATTTGCGTTCTTCATCGGCAACGATGAGGATCATTTCCCGTTCTTCCTGAAGTCCCAATCCCATGGTCGCCGTGGATTTTTCGTCCATAATGCGGCGGCTGTGCAAGACCGTTCCGCCTCTGGCTCCCGCACTTCGGGCGGCGTTCATAACTTCTTCGCTGTAACCTTGATTGACGATGGCGGTAATTAACGCGTGATTCCGTTCTGTCATAACCGACGTTTCCTTTCTTTCCGATTCCGATTCGGTGTTTTCTTCAATGTCTCCCATCATGCGCAGGAGCAATTTGTTCAATCCCGAGATGGGCAAGGTAAAGGCGATGCCGCGGTTTTTTCGTTCCAATTCTTCCAACGTATCGTCCAGGCGGGCAAGGGTCTGATTTGCGACACTTTTGGGAAGAATGCTTGCAATAACGGTTTTTTCTGCCGTTCCAAGCCCCAAAAGATCCATCATTTCGCTGGTTGCGGTTCCCGTCCCGTGAAGTTGATACTGAACGGGGACGTTGTGTTCCAACAAAAGTGCTGTGGCTTTTTCCGCAAATTTGGGGGCGGCAATGAGGAATAGCATACGGGACGGAATCTTTTTCAATTCACTCATAGCATTTCCTCCAATTCCACGATCTCGTCACTGTCTGTGGGAATGAGATATTCAGGTGTAATTTGTTTCTGCTGCTTGTTCAACTTAATCTGATACCGAATGCCCATGATTTGAATGGCGATCAAGGGCGTCATGGCAACCAAGGCGACCACGCCGAAGGCGTCGGTCATAACGTTTCCGCCTACGCCGGTGCAAGCGCCGATGCAGAGGGGTAGCAGGAAGGTAGACGTCATCGGTCCGCTGGCAACGCCGCCAGAGTCGAAGGCAATACCCACGAAGATCTTCGGGACGAAGCGGGAAAGGATCAGAGCGATCAAATATCCCGGCACCAAAATCCAGCGAATGGGAATCCCCGTCAAAATCCGAAGCATGGCAAATCCGATGCTGACCGCCACGCCCACCGAAAGGGCAAGATTCATGGATTTTGCGGAAATCACCCCGTCGGTGACCGATTGTACTTGTTTATTTAAAATTTGAATGGCGGGCTCGGCTTTTACGATAAAATATCCGATGAGCATGCCCATGGGAATCAAAAGCCATTTTTGCCCCGACGATGCCAATGCGCCCCCCAACTGACTTCCTACAGGAGCAAAGCCTACGTTGACGCCGCACAAAAACAGCATCAATCCCACGGCGGTATAACCGAATCCCACGCCGATTCTCAACACTTGCCGCTTGTGATACCGTCGGCTGAGCAGTTGGAACAGCAAAAAGACTACCAAAAGGGGCAGAAGAGAAATCAAAACTTCCTTGGCGAAATGGGGAAGTTCAAGGGCAAAGGCGTCGGTGACGTCTTTCATGGTTTCCACTTGAGGCAGGGCAGAAGATTGATAATCAATATTGTCGGTGGGATAGAAAAATCCCAAAATCATGACTGCCAAAACGGGGCCGATGCTGGAAAGTGCTACCAGACCGAAGGAGTCGCTGGCGGCGTTTTTATCGCTTCTCATGGACGAAAGTCCGATCCCCAGCGCCATAATGAAGGGCACGGTCATGGGGCCGGTGGTAACGCCGCCCGAGTCAAAGGCGACCGCCAAAAATTCTTCCGGCACGAAGAAAGACAGTACCACCACGCTCAAATATAAAATCATCAATAAAATCGAAAGGTCGATTTTCAGAACGATGCGCAATACTGCTAAGGCAAGAAAAATTCCCACGCCCACGGCGACGGTTAAAATCAGCGTCAGATTGGGAATTGCGGGCACCTGATTGGAAAGCACCTGCAAATCGGGCTCGGCAATAGTGATGAGAAATCCCATGAAAAATCCCGTCAGTGCCGCCAAAAACAGAGTTTTTGACTTGGCAATCTGCACTCCGATGCCTTCTCCCAAGGGGTCCATGGACATTTCGGCACCTAATTGGAACATACCCATGCCCAAAATCAGCATCACCGCTCCGAAAAAAAACATCGCAACGGTACCCACGTCCAAGGGAACCGCGAAAATGCTCAGGGCAAGGACGATAAAGGTGATGGGAAGCACGGCGGAAAGAGATTCCATGGTGGTCTTTTTCAGTTGTTGGTTGAAGGTAATCTTCAGGCGCTTCATGAAATCCTCTCCTCTCGTAAATATACATATCTATTATACTCGAAAAAACCGTTTCTGTCAACCAAAAAGGGATTTTCTCGGAAAAATGTTGCAAAAAGGAGAAGCAACAGAGGTTGCTTCTCCTTAAAATTACCATGCAATTTGGTGCCGCTCAAAAATTTGCGGAAAAATGGGGGGAAGAGACTCTTGGTTTTCTGCCGTCAGCACATGGAAGAACGTATCGGTATCTGCTCTGTGAGCGATACAGACGAAGGGTGCGTCGGACATGGGTTCGGAATCTTCGCTCCAAAGTTGTGCCGCGGCGTAGGTGTGTTCATTGCCGCAGGGAATTGCCACCTGTTCCACCGTGCCCGAAAGACAGTCAAAGTGCGACAACAGGTCTTGGGTGGTGCGGTGGGGTGTTTGCAGTACCAAAAGGGCGTTGCGTTGGCGGTTCCACGTTTGAACGTAGGAGTATTCCGATAAAATTAAAGTTTTCCCCGATTCGGGAGAGAAGACCAAAACAACGTTGCCCTGTCCCTTTGAACTTAAATCAAGGGTAATGGTTTTTCCCAACAATTCTTGAGGCGCTCTTCGTAATTGGGCGACGGGGGTCAACGAGCCGGGTGGGTTCAGCGTTGGTTCTTCCAAAGGCGGAAGGGCGTTCTGTTCTACGTAATAGGTAAAAGATTGAACTGTCAGACGGTCAAAGTCCACGTCCACGGGTTCTTCGTCCGTAGATTGAGAAATGGATTCAGAAATCGTGTTGATGGCTTCGTCGGTATTTTCTGAATTGGAGTGATAGCTAGACAAGGGTTTTTTGTGGATTTTGGATTCGGATTCTTTATGAACAATATGGTTTTTACTACAGGAAGTATTCAGCAAGAGTAGACACAATAGTAGAAAAGACGCGGTCTTTTTCATCGATTAAGACTCCGTTGTGGTTGTTGTGTTCATGATTTCAATGCAGTTCCCGTTGCAATATCTGCTTGTCACTGTAGTATGTGAATAGGGGCATATTGTACATTTCTTCAATGTCTCGTAGTAGTGATAGTTGCCGGAATGATAATTTGTGTTATATGTTCTTAGGTTGTGTGTTGGGTTTTGAGAGTCCAAACAATCCACAATATAGCCACAATCATAAAACCAAGATTCATTCAATCGTAAATTGTTTGCTGCAGCAGATAGCCAAGAGTGTCCTTTAAATACATGATATAGTGTCGTCGAATTGTTTGTACTGTAACCATAGACAACATAAGTGTGGTCTATGTCTGCACCATAATAGGTATTTGTTGAAGATACTGCTAATCTGTCAGTGTTAATAAGTTCCCTTATTTTTTGTCTTGCTTGATCATTGGATGATGATATGCAAGAAAAAGTGCCAGGAGCATTGACGCTAGTTAGGTAACTGTTAATTTGGGGGATGGTGTCATGGATGAAAATTCCTCCAGGGGACGAACTCCCATAGACATAATTGCAAAGCAATTGATGAAAAGATTCTGTGGTGCCTATGCTCGCTGTTGGAGAAGAGCATTGCTTGTAATTATCTGCGATATAGTTTGAGTTCGCATAAAGGTCATAATACCCAAGCAAAATGGCAATAGCTATTACGGTGCATGTCCCTAGTCTATTTTCTGCGTAATCGATCAAATAATTAAAATAGGAATTGTTTATAGATCTTGAAGATGTGCTTTCTGTTACCGATTTTTGTAGAGCGTTCTCTAAATTTTCTGCTTGTGAAAACGAATTAACCTTTCTTTCTAATTCACAAATTTCTTGAAGAGCATCTTCTGCTAGAATTGCAGAAGATGTAGTTTCAACAAAATCGTGGTTTATTTTTTTTGCAAAGGTTGTAGGACCAATATAGAAATACTCGCTTCGGTCATTTGTTGCAATGGGTGGTTGTGCGTTTTCGTAACAAGCTTCTAGAAGCATATTGTTGCTATTTAAAATTGCATATCCGTAAGGTGAAAGTTTGTACAGGGTGTAGCTAAACTCTCCTGATATGCTGTAGAGTTGTTTTGTCGCATTGACAGAGAACAAGAAGTCTTTTCCAGAAAAGGCGTTGATTATGTCAATGGCATTGTTATCAAACTGAGACTTAATGGAGTTTGCTTTTGCAAAATAGGAAAGCGATGAGCAAGCGAAGATGGAAAGAATTAATCCAACGCAAATTAAAGATTTTAGCAATTTTTTCATAAAAATTCTCCAATTTATTAATTTTTATAGGGGAATTTCCCTATAAATAGTATAACACAAAAAGGTGAACTTGTCAACTATATATCCTTTGTAAAAAAAATTGCAATATGCGATTCAAATTATGGACAAAATCCGATTCAGCAGGGCGCCCAAAAATAAAATATAAAGGCAGAGCCAGAGCCAAAGCATCAACATGGCGCTGTTGGACAAAGCTCCGTATAATTGGGGGAAATTGGCGATTTTTTCCACGTAGACGGTGTATCCTTCGGTGAATAAAATCCAGCCCAACGCCGCGCCCGCCGCCCCGGGCAGTTGTTTGAGTACGCGGGTGGAATGGTCGGGCAACAGAGTGTAGAGAAAGACGAAAAAGACCGTCAACAGAAAAAATCCCCCCGCCGTGCGGAAGATTTCCCGCCAAAGTCCGTCGGTTCCCGTGGCGTCCGACAAGGCTTCTCCCTGCACCGCGCCCCCTAAGGTGCAGAGCAGGGCGATTTCCAAAATCAAGGTTTCCGCCAAGGCAAAAAAGCGAAGGAGAAAGTAATTGCGGGTCTCGGTCAGTCCGTACATACGGTTCAATCCTCGGGTGAGGGCAACGATGCCTCTTGATGCCGACCACAACGCCGTCACCGCCGAAAAAGAGAGCAACGCCGCCGAGGGGGAGACTTTGGGTAAAAATTGCAATAGATTTTCCCCCAATGCCACCGGAAGAATCTGAAGAATATCCCCTTCCGTCCAGGGAACGTAATGCAAAATCGCCGTCAAAAACACCAAAAAAGGAATGGCGGAAAGGAGAATGAAAAAGGCGGCTTGGGCGGCAAAAGCGCCAACTTGTGCGTCCCGAAGGATTTGTAAGACCTTGTAAAAAGGAATCCCGTCTTTTTTAGGTGGTTTGGGGGGCAGTTCCATATTCTTCCTCCGAAAATAGTGTAATTTCGGTAACAAAATGTGACTTTTATCCGAAATTTGTTGACATAAGTCGATTCCCTTGTTATAATGAAGAGGTAATGTTATATTTTAAAGGGGGAAGGAATATGGTTTTGCGCCGTCGCACGTTTCGCAACGTTGCTTGCATATTGTTGATTTGTGCCTTCCTCTCGTCTTCTCTGCTTTCCGTTACGTCTCACGCCGAGCCCAAGGCCACAATTAAGGGTATTGTGGGAATCGGGGGCGATTATACGGATAACGCCTATATTGCCCGCCGCCTCGACGTGGTCTTTTCGGAATTCCCCGTCGGCTCCTATTTTTCTTATACCGGCAAGGCGTGTACCTGCCACAACAAGTGCAGTTATTACGGTGGTTGCGATTGTATTTCCGACTACAACGACCCGGAAAAGGGCAACGCCTTGGTGCGCCTCTATTCCTGTCAGTGTATGGGTTTTGCCCATTATATGTTCTACAAACTTTTCGGTTTTATTGACCGCACGGAATATAAAGAGAGCGAAGGGAAGTATTATTCTTTAGGCTCTCTCAAACCCGCGGAAATGACCGTTGCCAACGTCAAAAATCTTTTTAAAGACGCAAAGACCGAAGCAAACGTGCGGATTCCAGGGGCAAAAAAGCACTCTTTCATCGTCCTTTCCACCAATGACGAAGGAATGTATATTTAACATGCCAATACCGGGGTTCCCTGTAAGGTGGACTGCTGGTTCTGGACGTGGGAAAAGTTCGTTTCCATTTATGCCGCCTACGGCATTGAATACATTCACATGCCCACGGAATATCCCCCCTCGGTGGGAACCTACGTTCCACCGGTGGGCAATCTGGGTGTTATTCCCCATCAAGCCGGACAGGTTCGGGTAGATACCGCCTCGTCCAATTTAAATTTGCGCGCCTCTGCAGACACAAGCGCAGCGGTTTTGGCGTCGGTTCCCCACGCCACCCTTTTGACCGTGACCGAGGTCTCGGGAGATTGGGGCAAGGTAGAATACGACGGAAAGACCGGCTGGGTCTTTTTGGATTACACCAAGCGGGTGCT
Organism: Eubacteriales bacterium; assembly: GCA_045534395.1. Lineage (GTDB taxonomy): Bacteria > Bacillota > Clostridia > Oscillospirales > UBA644 > RGIG995. The sequence goes on from JAZSJP010000145.1 coordinate 8,144, forward strand.
TTCGGTTTCTCTGCCCGCCGATCGCTTTTATTCCTATGACGGCGTCCCCGTAAACATGACGTCTCTTTCCGTGGCGCTGTTGCAGGAAGATATGAAGTCGGA
>JAZSJP010000069.1:0-2187 GCA_045534395.1 Eubacteriales bacterium
ACAGATGGAGATCCCCGCTGCCTTAGTCGTTTTTCTCCCAAAGACGGTTCCCTGCACTTTGGAGTGCATTCCTTCCGTTGCTGAGGGAAGACTTCGGGTGAAGGTGTCCAAAGTGTCCGCGGGGAGTGACGTTCTGTCTCCGTTTTTGGGGGGGGAGGAGGTTCTTTCCACTGTGGAAGAGTTTTTGAACGATCAATTGACCAAGTATTTGTCTTCCGATTATAAAATGCAGTCGGTTCGGGTGACCGATCGGGGAATGTACGTCCGTTTTTCGGTAAAATAGATCTCAGAACCGAAAAATGAAACGAAAATTTAACAATTAATTGAAAAAAACCTCTTGCAATCTGCGTAAAAATATGGTATAATGGATGCACCTTGTACAAAGGTGCTTTTTTTTGTTGCCCGAAAATCGGGCACGAAGCTCCTGTTTCTTCTTATACAAGGGAGGCAATCAACGGGTAAATGCCCGAAATTATCAAGGAGGTGCCGCAAATGGGAAAAGATAAGGTTGTTCTGGCCTGGACCGAGTGCAAGCAGAGAAATTACAACACAAGCAAAAACAAGAAGAACGATCCCGACAGTCTTGAAATGAAGAAGTATTGTAAGTTCTGCCGGAAGCACACACAACACAGAGAAACGAAGTAAGGAGAAACGCTATGGCTGAAAAAACAACTGCAGCAGAGGCTACTGTCGAGAAGAAAGACAAAAAACCCGCAGCAAAAAAACCCGGCGTTTTCAAGCGGATTTGGGCATTCATCAAAGGAATGCGCAGTGAACTGAAAAAGGTCACATGGCCTTCTTTCCGTCAGGTTGTGAACAACACTCTGGTGGTAATCGTGGTCGTGGTCGGCTCCGGCGTTTTCATCGGACTTGTGGACTTGCTCTTCAAGACTCTGATGGGACTGTTGGTCTGATTCAAAAATCCGTAACAGCAAGGTTATTCGGAGGTAATTATGGCTGAAACCAACGGCACCGCGAAGTGGTATGTTCTTCATACTTATTCCGGTTACGAAAATAAAGTGGCAAACAGTATTCAAACGATTGTGGAACTGCGTTCTCTGCAGGATTTGATCTGCGAGGTTCGGATTCCCATGGAAACCGTCACCGAGATCAAAAACGGAGAAGAGGTTCAGGTCGAACGCAAACTGTTCCCCGGATACGTGCTTATTAACATGGTGGTCAATGATGATACCTGGATTCTCATTCGCGGAATCCGTGGTGTGACCGGCTTTGTCGGTCCCGAAGGAGAACCCACTCCCCTCACCGAGGAAGAAATGTCCAACATGGGCATTGCTCGTCAGGAAGTGGAGCTTCCCTATCAACAGGGCGACAACGTCAAAATCATCGATGGTGCGTTCAAGGATTTCATCGGTACTGTGGATACCGTCGACGTGGCTGCGGGCAAGATCCGTGTCATCGCTTCGATGTTCGGCCGCGAAACCCCGGTGGAATTGGATCTCGCACAGGTAGAACTTATAGAATACTAATGGAGGCATAAAAAATGGCCCAGAAAATTATCGGTTATATCAAGCTTCAGATTCCCGCAGGTAAGGCGACTCCCGCTCCCCCTGTAGGACCTGCCCTTGGTCAGAGCGGTGTTAATATTATGGCGTTCACCAAGGAATTTAACGAAAGAACCAAGGATCAGCCCGGTATGATCATCCCCGTGGTGATCACCGTTTACGCGGACCGTTCTTTCTCTTTCATCACCAAAACTCCTCCGGCTGCCGTTCTGATCAAGAAGGCGTGCGGAATTGAAACTGCGTCCGGTGTTCCCAACAAGAACAAGGTCGCTACCATTACCAAGGATCAGATCCGTCAGATCGCTGAAACCAAAATGCCTGACTTGAATGCCAACAGCATCGAATCTGCTATGAGCATGATCGCCGGCACCGCCCGCAGCATGGGCGTTGTTGTAGCGGACTAACGCTGCAGCAAATACGTGGGAGGATTTATCCAATACAACCACTTAGGAGGAAAGAATTAACATGAAAAAAGGTAAGAAATATATCGAGAGCGCAAAGCTCATTGACAAATCCAAACTGTACGATGCTGACGAAGCTTTGAAGTTGGCTATCGACACTTCCAAGGCGAAGTTCGATGAAACCGTAGAAGTTCACGTTCGTCTCGGTGTTGACTCCCGTCATGCCGATCAACAGGTTCGCGGTGCTATCGTTCTGCCCCACG
>JAZSJP010000091.1:0-11239 GCA_045534395.1 Eubacteriales bacterium
CATATTCTTGCCGCTATGGACAAGGGCGATTTTTCGATTTTGCCCCCCGACCGACTTTTTTCTTTTTGGGCGGAAAACGGCGTTCTCTTGTTGAATACCGCTCTGACTTGCAAGCCGGGTTATCCCGGTTCTCACGCCAAATTGTGGCAACCCCTCATGGACGATTTGATTCAATACATTGAAGAGAATTCTCACCCCATCTGGTTCCTTTGGGGAAAAGAAGCACAGAAATATAATTTCGTACAACGTTCTTATCAATCCCGCCACCCCATGCTTTGTTCTGCAAATTGGGAAGACGATTTTCTGAAAAATCCTTGTTTTCGAGAGACTTCGACGGATATTGATTGGCTTGGTTAAGGATTTTTTCGTTTCTGAATAAGCCTTGGTTTTTTCGGCAAAACTGAGGAATAGAACCACAAAAAAGGAGCCGATTATGATACGAGGATTATTTCAGAACGCCGTTATTATTCAGAATCCGCGGGGCGGTAAAATTTTCAGTCAAGCCATTTTTATTCTTCGCCCGGAGGCACTTTGCTCCGACCGAGAGTTGATGGAAGAAGCTCAGCGGATCATTGAAGAAAATACCTCTCTCCGCAAGAGACGGAAAGCATATCGGTAAGAAAATCCACCTTCGGGTGGATTTTCTCGCGTTGACAAATCGAGAAAAATATGGTATACTTATTTCGACAAATTCCGAAAGTTAGGAGTGTTATACTCTGAAAAAGTGGATATTGATTTTTCTTTCCCTGCTTCTTCTCCTGGGATTTACCGCATGTGAGGATTCTCCCATCTTGTCGGCTCCCGTGGACAAAACGGCATTGATCTCTCTGTTGGCTGATTTTAAATCTATTCCTCAGACGCTGGATCAGGCAACGGTCGTAACGGCGTATTCCTTGGTTGCTGAAAATGAAGCCGCAACCCAAAAGGACGTAAACGAAGCCGTCGCGGGATTGAAAGAATTAAAAGAAACCATTTACGCCACCCCTATGTCCTTTATTGACGGTGGCTTGGAGCCCCACGTCCGTAAAGCCTTGGGAATTGAAGACGATATCAAGATTACCATCGGTGACTGTATCGCATTGGAATCATTGGACTGTACTTACGATAAAAACCTCGGACCCAAGATTCGGGTCGTTTACGATTTTCGCTATTTCCCCAATCTGAAATCTCTGGATTTGACGGGAAACAACGTGGAAGAATTGGGCGGTTTTGCATACCTCTCTAAATTGGAGTCCCTTTCCCTTGCGGATAACCCCGCAAAATCTTCCGGTCTTTCGGATGAAGACAATGACGACATTCGTTCTTTGGATATTTTGGGAAAACTTCCATTAAAAAACCTCGATTTATCCGGAAAATCCGTTATTATATCCTTTTCATCTTTGCCCATTATGCAAACGTTGGAATCCCTTAACGTTTCCGAAAACACCTTAGATTCCTTGAGTGCCATTGGTTCCAAGTGTCCCAATTTAAAAATATTGACTGCCACCGACTGCAAAATATCAACGTTGGACGACGTTGCCTTCTGTGGAAATTTAACGGCTTTGGATCTTTCTCGCACCCCTATCAACGATTTTACGTTTCTTTCGTCTCTTCAAAATTTGTCGGTTCTGACTTTGGACGGCGTTTCTGTTTCCGATTTTACCGCACTGACGGTAATTCCCAATTTGACGTCCCTGTCTCTTTCCGGATGTGAAGTCTCTGACCTTTCTTGGATTTCCGGATTTTCTGCTTTGGAGCATCTCAACCTTTCCAAAAATAAAATTTCCGATTCTATGCTGATCTCGGGGAAAACCGGGGTAAAGAAATTGAATCTTTCGGGCAACTCCATCACTTCTTTTGTTTTGAATGATTTCTGGAGTGCCGTGGAAGAGTTGAATCTTTCGGAAAATGGATTGACTGAATTTTCGGTTTCTCTGACGCAGGGAAATTCATCCATTAAGATTTTGGATCTTTCCTTTAACGCCCTTTCGGAAATTTCCGTAGCAAAGACAGACGCGTTGGAGTCTCTGAATTTATCTGCAAACAAATTAAAAGCGCTTTCTTTGACGTCGGATTCTCTGCGATCCTTATCTCTTTCTGAAAATCCATTAGAGGGACTACGTTTCAATCTTCCGTCCCTTGCGTCCTTGGAACTTGCTTGCCAAACCAACTATACTCAGCCTGTTTCGTTACAACTGCCCGCATTGAAATTGCTTGATATCTCCAAGGAATTTACTTCCGTAAACAGTTTTTTTGAATCTCTGACGGAATTGGAAACTCTAACGGTCTATTTGACCGATGGTACTGCATCTTCCTTGGGTGCCTTGAAAAATCTGAAAATGTTGACGGTATACGGTGCCACCGACGAAATGCTCTCGTTTATCTCTCATCTTCCGGCGTTGGAATCTTTGACGGTGACGGACAGTTCGGTTGTTGCTCCGAAAATCTCCGGGAATCAGACCCTGAAAAACATCAGCTTCCAATCCTGCTCCAAGCTTGCGGATCTGTCAGGAATTTCCGATCTCAAATCCCTCGAATCCTTTTCCGCCGTTGGGGGAAATCTTTCCGCACCGGCTTTAAAGGGGTTCCCCATGTTGAAGGCCGTAACCTTTTCCAAGTGTAATTTGACTTCCCTTTCTCATCTTTCCGAACTTCCTTTGATTTCTACGCTGATCCTGTCGGAAAACGGGCTTCAGACCATTGAAGTTTTAGGATTTTCCCACTTGCAGTATTTAGATTTGAGTGATAATTCTATCGAGAGCCTCAAAGCTCTTGCTTTGGATATAACCAAAGGAACCCTTGATATCTCCGGGAACAAAGAATCTCTTTACGAAGACCTTTCTTCTTTTCCCGATTCTTTAAAAATTATTGTGGATTGACGGAGTTTTGTATGTACGAAGAAATTGCCCCCAAGCGCGTTGGTGCTTTTCGTAACGTATTTTTGATTGTTTTGTGCGGATTTGTTTTTCTTTCTCTGCCCGGTTGGATTCCCAAGCTTTTTGATTTTCCTTACGTAAAAGCAATCTATGAATTTTTCGTCCTTCTTTCCGTTGGGCTTTTAATCCTTCGCTTCCTTCATTCTTACGGTACAGAATACAAATATATCTTAGTGGATTCTGTTTTCATGATTCGTACCAAGAGCGGAGCCAAAGAAACTGTGGTATTAGAGGCCACGCTGACACGGGATTCGGAATTGATTCCGTATCTCGACGCAAAACAAGCAGGGAAGACGGTCAAGGTCTTTTCCTACGGTGTTTCTGAAAAAAATACGGCGTATCTGCTTACTTTTCCCATGCAAAACGGGAAATCTGCCGTGATTTTCCAGCCTTCTCATAAATTTGTTGAAATTTTGCAACAATTACTACTTGACAAAGGGGAAAAAATGTAGTATAATATTCAAGCACAATGAAGCAGACTTCGTCTCACCTTGCCGCAACGCGCGCCGGGTTAATAGAAACGCATCCTTTGGGATGCTTATCGACGACGGATTCTGCTCGTCGATTTTCTTTTTTTGGAGGTGTTTTCCCATCAACGCAAAAAAATTCCAACTCAACGAAGAAATCAGAGATGCTCAGGTTCGCCTCATTGATTCCGATGGCTCTCAGTTGGGGATTCAGTCCGCCAAGGACGCCCAGCGCATCGCCTACGACAAAGGACTCGATCTGGTTAAGATTTCTCCTCAGGCAGATCCCCCCGTGTGTAAGATTATGGATTACAGCAAATATTGCTTCGAACAAGCAAAGCGGGAAAAAGAAGCTCGGAAAAATCAACGTATCGTATCGGTCAAAGAGGTTCAACTCAGCGTTCGTATCGAACAGCACGATATGGAAACGAAACAAAACCATGCCCTTCGCTTCTTGAAGAGCGGAGATAAAGTTAAGGTTGCCCTTCGCTTCCGCAGTCGTGAAATTCAGCATCCCGAACTCGGTCAGGAAGTTATGGAGCGCTTCGCTCAGGCTTGCTCCGAACTTGGTGTCGTTGAAAAACCCGCAAAATTGGAAGGGCGGAATATGATTATGATTCTGGCTCCCAAGCCTGTAAAATAATCGGTTTGCGTGGGATTCCCAAATCAGTAAACGAAATATTTATAAAGGAGAAAGAATTATGCCTAAGTTGAAAAGCCACAAGGGTGCTGCCAAGCGCTTCAGCGTTACCAAAGGCGGCAAGGTTAAATTGAACCGTGCCAACAGAAGACACATCCTTACCAAACACACCACCAAGTACAAGAGAGGTCTGCGCAAGGCAGGTTACGCCAGCCCCGCAAATGCTCCCACTATTAAAAAGCTGATTCCCTACGCGTAAGAGGAGGAGAGATAGAAAATGGCTAGAGTAAAAGGCGCAATGATGACGCGCAAAAGACGTAAGAAGATTCTGAAACTTGCCAAAGGCTACTTTGGTGCTAGGTCCAAGCAATTCCGTACTGCCAACGAAGCGGTCATGAAGTCTCTGACCTATGCGTACATCGGCAGAAAGCTGAAGAAGAGAGATTTTCGTTCCCTGTGGATTACCCGTATTTCTGCGGCTTGCGCTCAGAACGGTATCAACTATTCCCGCTTTATCAACGGTCTGAAAAAGGCTAATATTTCCCTGAACCGTAAGGTTTTGGCGGAACTTGCCGTTTCTGACCCCGCTGCATTCACCTCTCTGGTTGAGAAGGCTAAGGCGGCTCTTTAATGTTCCTAAAAACGGAGACCGTTGTGTCTCCGTTTTTTTCTATATGGAGGATTTTGATTGATCAACATAGTAGGACCTATTCGTAGAGCAATTCAGGAATACGATATGATCTCCGAAGGGGATAAAATAGCCGTCGGTGTTTCCGGAGGAAAGGATTCCGGAGCACTGTTGTTTGCATTGGAGCGTCTGTCTCATTTTTATCCGAAAAAATTTACCTTGGTTGCGGTCATTATCGACATGGGAATCGGTATGGATTACTCTCCGCTGGAAGAGAAAATTCGTGCCGCCGGCATTGAATGCGTTCGAAAAGAAACCGATATTTCGCATATTATTTTTGACCTTCGCAAAGAGCCGAATCCCTGTGCTCTTTGTGCCGTCATGCGCCGGGGCGCCTTAAATCGTGCCGCGGTGGAATTGGGATGCAATAAAGTGGCTCTGGGACACCATTACGACGACGTTTTGGAGACCTTTTTGCTTAATTTGGTGCACGGCGGAAGACTTGGTTGTTTTCAACCCGTTACTTATCTTGACCGCATGAACGTCACGGTGATTCGACCCATGATCTACGTTCAGGAAAAACACGTAAAAGGTTTTTGCCGTGCCAACGAAATCCCCGTAATTACCAACCCTTGTCCAGCCAATGGCTTGACTCAGCGTCAGGAAATGAAAGAACTTTTAAAAGAGCTTGACTCTCGTTATCCGGGCCTTCGGAAGCGAATGTTCGGCGCACTTCAACGCTCCGGATTGGATGAATGGTGAAAAAAGTGTATCATTTTTCTGAATTCTATTGTGCTTTTCCATTAAATATGGTATAATTAGTTATATTTATATAACTAAAGGGAGGACGTATGGGCGAAAAACGGTTATTTATCATTGAGGGAATCGACGGTTCCGGGAAAACTACTCAGGTTTCTTTGCTTCGCCGGCGGCTGATTGCGGCGGGTAAAGACGTGGTTCAAATTAAATTGCCCAATTACGGATCGCCCGCTTGCGCTCCCGTGGAACGCTATCTTGCGGGAGATTACGGAAAAGAAGCTGACTCCGTTAACGCTTACGCCGCTTCCGCTTTTTTTGCCGTCGACCGCTTTGCTTATTATAAGACCGGCTGGGGCGAGGCGTATCACGGTGGAAAAGTGATCCTTTCCGACCGCTACGTTTCTTCCAACCTCCTTCATCAATGCGCAAAATTACCCGAAAATCAGCGCAAGGAATACATGGATTGGTTGTACGATTTTGAATACGAAAAAATGGGAAGTCCCCGTCCCGACGCCGTTTTTTATTTGGACGTTCCTCCTCAGATCACCGGCGGATTGATGTCCGGGCGCTATGAGGGAGACGAATCCAAAAAAGATATTCACGAACGGGACACCGATTACCTTCGCCGCTGTTATGAAATGGGCATTTACTGTTGTGAGAATTTAGGATTTCATCGTATCACTTGCTTAGACGAACAGGGAAAAATGCTTTCCAAAGAGAGCATTTCCGACGCCATATTCCGCAAAATCGAGCATCTTTTGTAAGGAGATCTTATGTCGGTTGCTTTTATTCGCGGCTACAATAACCGCTATGCTCTGAACGATTTGTGGGGACAAGCCTTCGGTGATGAAAAAGATTTCATTTCCAAAATGTACGAATGCGGGTATCTCAATCCTTCGGATATTTTCGCACTGACGGAAGCCGGTCGGCTGCTGGCGGCGTTGTTTTTGCCGGAATATCGTATCTGTGTCAACGGAGAAGACCTTCCCATTCGCCTTCTTTCTTGCGTGGCCACCGACCCGGGACAACAGGGGAAAGGTTACATGTCCCTTTTGATTACCCGCGCCTTGGAACAGGTTCGCAATCTTTGTTGCGGCGTTTGCGTTATCCCCGTTTCTCAAGAGTTATATTCCTTTTATGAACGATTCGGATTTTCTACCGCCTTTTGGATTTCGGAGAAAAAGATTGAAAATGTCGCTCACGAAACGGTTCCTCTTGATTTTTCCGCTGCTAATGCAGAATCTTACTATAAAGATTATTACGAGAAATATGCTAAAAACGGTTTTGTTTATAAAACAAAGGAGCGCTTTCTCCAAGCCGTTACCGAATATACCCACCCCTCACAGCCTTGTGCGTTCTGTACTTATTCTCAAGGCTTTGCTTTTCTCCAACGCAATTCCGATGAAATTATCGTGCGGGAATGGACGGGCGATTCGGAAATCCTGGGAAGCGCCTTGGCGTCTCACTATCATCTTCCCGTACGGATTCAATCGCCGGCAACAAGCGAGGACAAAAATAAGATTGCCATGTTAAATTCTTTTTCCGATACTCTGACGTCTCTTTCCCAAGAAACCGACTTGTATTTGAATTGTATGTATAATTGAGGTGTTTCTATGGTTTACGTTCTTCTTGCCGACGGCTTTGAAGAGATTGAAGCAATGGCTCCCGTGGACTTTTTTCGCCGCGCAAACGTTCCGATAAAAACCGTTTCCTTGACGGGTACGGCAGTGGTCGGTGCTCACGGAATTGAAGTCAAAGCCGACGTTTCCTTGAACAACGTTGATTTTTCCGACGCCGAGACGGTCGTCTTGCCCGGCGGAATGCCCGGAACCACGCATTTAGACGAATGCCCTCAAATGACGGAAATTCTTTCTACGGTGTATGATCGCGGAGGCGTTCTTGCCGCCATTTGCGCCGCTCCTATGGTGTTGGGAAAACGAGGGTATTTGAAACAGAAAGACGCCGTGTGCTATCCCGGTTTTGAAGAATTCCTTTCAGGTGCACGGATTTCTATCGATCCCGTCGTTGTTGATGGGCGCATCGTTACCGCAAAATCCGCCGCTTTTGCCTGGCAGTTCGGTTACGTGTTGACAAAAATTTTGAGGGGAAAGGACTGCGCCGAAACCGTTCGGGAATCCTTGTTCCTTCCTAAATTTGGTGATTGATATGAAAAAAATAATTGCAGTTTCAGTCACTTCCGGACTGATTTTTGCCGTTCTGTGGATTCTCAAGCTTTTTGAAGTAACCAAAAGTCTGCTTTTTCTTACTTTTATCGGTGCCGTATTATTTTTCTTGGGTTCCATGGTGTTGAAAATTTTGACACCAAGAATTCGAACACCTCGATTCTTTTCTCTCAAGCCAATGTCTTTTTTGGAATGGCAGTTGACGTTTTGTCTTTGTGTTTTGCTGATTTGCGGTTCCTTTTTGCTTAACTATCTTACGTCTCTGTTGTATAGTTTTTTGCAAATTGATGCTCCCGCCGCGTTTTCGGGGAATGAATATTCTTCCCTTGGACTTGCGGTGTTGTGTATCGCAGTTATTCCCGCTTTGTTTGAGGAATTGTTTTTCCGTGGTGCTGTGTTGACAATGTTGCGCTCCGCAAAAATGAAAACCATTGCCGTGATTGGTTTTTCCGCCCTTTTATTTACCGTGTTACACGGACCCGGCTGGTATTTTTTCACGGATTTTTATGCCGGAGTCTTATTGGCATTGTTGGTTTATTTTACCGGCTCGCTCTATGCGTCTGTCGTGGCGCATTTTATCTCCAATTTCGTATCGTATTTTCTTGCTCTTTCCGGAGAGCGATTGGTGGATGCCGGCATCGGAGATCTCACGATTCATATCGTGGTCGTCTGTTTGATCGGCGCTGTCTGTCATTTACTGCATCTTTTGAAAAAATTGATTTTGAAAAACGAGAAGGAAGATCGTTCTCGTATCAATGAAAATTCCCGTCGTTGGGAAGAAAAAAAGGCAAAAGGAGAAAAATAACGTGGGAAGAAGAGGAAGGCAATCCAACAAAAAGAAGATCGTATTTCTGGTGGTTTTAGGAGTTGTCCTTGCCTTGATTGCAGCCGCGGCAATTACCGTGTTCGCGGTATATTCCAATCTGCAAAAAGATGTCAACGGCGATCCTTCCAAGACCGATTTGGTTACCATTGAGATCGTCTCCGGTGACAGTACCAAGCGAATCGCTTCTAAGCTGGAAGAAAAAGGAATCATTGATTTTCCCTTCTGGTTTGTTCTTATGGCGCGTCAACAGAGTATTGACAACAAATTGCAGATAGGAACTTACGAATTCAGCGTAGGGGATTCTTATCAGGAAATTTTGAATATTCTCAAAAAAGCACCCAACTTCCGTCCGTCGGTTCGCATCAGTTTTGCCGAAGGAACCGAAGTGACTGATATTATCGACAAATTCCTTTCCGTGGGCGCGGAAAATAATACTGCTTGGACACGAGAGGGTTTTAACGCCGCGCTGAAAGCGGATTACGATTGCCCTTATATCCCCAAAGTCGACTCTTTGCCAAAGGACGTTCCCACATACGCACGCCTGGAAGGATTTTTGTATCCCGACACCTACGACTTTTTCTTGGATATGACCGAAGAAGAACTGTTTGCCAAAATGATTGATCAATTCAATCGCAAGGCAGAATCCGTCGGTCTCGTCGCTAAGGCACAAGCCGCCGAAATGACCGTTTACGAGGCGTTGGTTCTCGGCTCCATCATTCAAAGAGAGTCGGGGAACGTTGCGGATTTCCCCCTGATTTCTTCGGTTTTCAACAACCGTTTGGATATTGATATGAAACTGCAGAGCGACGCCGCCGTCAACTATATGATTCCCAAGGCGGAACGTCGTCCCGGTTGTACTACCGAACAGTTGAATACGGATACTCCGTACAATATTTATATGCATAAGGGCTTGACTCCCACCCCCATTTGCTGTGCCCGGATTGAAGCCGCAGTTGCCGCTTGTGAGCCTCAAGAAAGTGATTACTACTATTTCATCGGCACGCCCGATGGCGTAACGATCTTTGCAAAGACCTACGCCGAGCATCTGGCAAACGTCAATAAATATCTTCGATAAGGAGCCGTTATGGCGCTTGATTGCTTAGTTGATCCCGTAACCGAACGATATCTTCGCTCTCTTCCGTCTTTGATGCCGGAATCTCTTCGGGATTTTGAATCCGAGGTTCGTTCTGCCGGATTCCCCGTATCGTCTTGCGAAGCCATGGAATTGTTAATTTTCCTCTGTTCGGCGCATCAACCCAAACGCATTCTTGAAATCGGCACCTGTGTCGGATTTTCTTCCACGGTCATGGCAACGGTCTGTCCTCACGCTCATATTGATACCATCGAGCGCAACCCCGCCATGATTCCCGATGCAAAAGCCAATTTTGCCCGTTTTCAAAAGGAAAACATCACCCTCTATGAAGGTGATGCTGCGGTAATTCTCCCAAATTTGTCGGGTTGCTACGACCTAATTTATCTCGATGCGGCAAAGGGACAATATCCCGCTTACCTTCCTCATTGCGTCCGACTTCTTTCGGAGGGTGGGATCTTTTTGACCGACGACGTTTTGTTCCGTGGACAAGTCTCTGCGGGAAAACCCGACTGTCATCGCAATCAAACCATTGTCAACCGACTGAATGAATACTTGCATTTATTGAAAAACGACCCTCGATTAACTACCACCGTCCTACCTATCAGCGACGGAATGGCATTATCCGTGAAAAGAAGGTGCAGTTCCCATGAAAAAGCCTGAAATTTTGGCTCCCGCCGGGGATTTTTCCCGCTTGATCTACGCTTTGGAATACGGTGCTGACGCCGTCTACGTGGGGGGAGAAGAATTCTCTCTCCGTGCTGCCGCAGGGAATTTTTCTCGGGCGGAATTGAAGTGTGCCGTGGAGTACGTTCACGGAAAGCAAAAAAAGATTTACGTTGCTTGTAACGTAGTTCCCCGCAACGAGGAAATCGACCGTCTTCCCGAATATGCCGCTTTCTTGCAGGAAGCCGGGGTAGACGCCGCCATTATTTCCGACATGGGCTCCTTTGCTGTCTTTCGCCGATATGCCCCAAAGGTAGACATTCACGTTTCTACCCAGGCAAACGTCACCAATTACGAAACCTGTATGGCGTGGTATCATCTCGGTGCAAAGCGCGTGGTTCTTGCTCGGGAATTGTCCTTGGACGAAATCCTTCAAATCCGCCGCCGCGTGCCCGCAGATTTGGAATTGGAAGCCTTCGTTCACGGTGCCATGTGTATGGCATATTCCGGTCGGTGCCTTCTTTCGCAGTTTATGACGGGCAGAGATTCCAATCGAGGCTTTTGCGCTCAACCTTGCCGCTGGAAGTACGCCTTGGTGGAAGAAAAACGCCCCGGTCAATATTTCCCCGTAGAAGAGACCGGTGACGGAACGTTGTTTATGAATTCCAAAGATCTGTCCATGATCGAGCATCTTCCCGAATTGTGTGAAGCTGGAATTTCCAGCTTTAAGATCGAAGGGCGCATCAAAACCGAATATTACGTTGCCGTTATTACCCAAGCCTATCGCAGAGCTTTGGACGATTGCTTCTCCGACGTAATCGCTTACGGAAAAAATCTTCCTTCTTACGTAGAACAGGTTGATATGGTAAGTCACCGTCCCTATTACACCGGATTCTATTTTCCCGACCCTGAAATGAACGGACAAAACTATTCCGAGCCGTCCTATATCCGCAATTACGAATTGGTGGGAATGATCTACGGCTACGATGCCCTGCGCCGTCGCTTATTAGTGACCGAAAAGAATAAAATCAGCGCAGGCGACGAATTGATTATCGTAGAACCGGG
>JAZSJP010000179.1:0-4085 GCA_045534395.1 Eubacteriales bacterium
GGAAAATCTCCGCACCGCCAAAAACGAAAACGTCTACGTCCTTTCCGGCGAAGGGGAAGAGGTGTTCAAGCCTTCCTTCTGTTTTCAGGGGTTCCGGTACGTTCGTCTCGACGAATTTCCCGCAGACGTGGAGATCGATCCGGAGAATTTCACCGCCATCGTCATTTATTCCGACATGAAACGCACCGGGGATTTCTCCTGCGGGAATGAGAAGATCAATCAGCTGTACAGCAATATCGTCTGGGGGCAGAGAGGCAATTTCATTGACGTTCCCACCGACTGTCCTCAGCGGGACGAGCGTCTCGGCTGGACGGGGGATGCAGAGGTCTTTTGCCGCACCGCCGCCATCAATTACGACGTGGAGAAGTTCTTCCGCAAGTGGCTTGGGGACATGGCTCTGGAACAGACCCCCGAGGGTGGGATCTACGGGATCGTTCCCGGGGTTGGAAAATGCGGAGGGCGTATTGCCACCGGTTGGGCCGACGCTGCCGTCATTTGTCCCTGGGAGATCTATCGGGCTTATGGGGACAAAGAACTGCTCCGGCAGAATTTTGATATGATGAAAAAATGGATTGGCTATATGCATTCCTTCGGGGAGGATGAATTTCTTTTCGTGGGTGCCCACCATTACGGGGACTGGCTTGCTATGGATGCGGGCTACGGCGTCTATGAAGGGGCTACCCAGACCGATCTGATTGCTTCGGCATTTTTTGCCTATTCCACCGATCTTGTAATCAAGGCCGGAAAAATTTTGGGTGAGGACACGTCCGAATACGAAGAACTGTACGCCAACGTCCGCAAGGCATTCCGTCAGGCTTTCATGAAGGACGGATTGCCCTGCATTTATCCCAAGGCAGACGCTTTCTCTCAGAACCGGCCCGTGAAAGGATTGACCCAGACCTCCATCGTATTGGTTCTGCATTTCGGTTTGTACGAGGAAAATGAGCGGCAGGGACTTGTGGATAAACTGGCGGAGCTGATTGCTGAAAACGACGGCCGGATGACCACCGGATTCTTGGGAACTCCCTATATTCTTCACGCCCTTTCCGAAAACGGCCGCAACGACCTTGCCTACGATCTTCTCTTCCAGGAGAAGGCTCCCTCCTGGCTCTTCTCGGTCAATCAGGGTGCCACCACTATCTGGGAACATTGGGACAGTCTGAAGGAAGACGGAACCTTCTGGTCCACCGCAATGAACTCCTTCAATCACTATGCCTACGGTGCGGTGTACGATTGGATCTTCGGGGTTGCCCTCGGCGTCAAGGTGGACGACGACGGCGCCGGATATACCAAGATCACCGTCGCTCCCGTCCCCGATAAGCGGATGGGCTTTGCCAAGGGGTCCGTGGAATCGAGACAGGGTAAGATCGAATCTTATTGGCGGTATCTGTCCGACGGCCGGGTACGGTACGAGATCACCGTCCCTGCCGGCACCAAAGCTACCGTCTGCCTCCCCGGCAAAGACCCGGTGGCCGTTTCCGGCAGAACCTACGTGGCCGTGGTGTAATCAAAACAAAAAACAACGAAAAAGAATCGCAAGACTTGAACAAGATCAGAGAGCTTTTGCGAACAGTACAAAAATACCCCTTTCGGTTCGTTTTTTAGATCTATGAGTCATACCGGCATCGCTTGTCCTGCGGTGCCGGTTCTTTGCAGGGTCCTTTCGTGATTTTATTCGTTTCTTCTCATCGCAAAATAATCCCACTCGTTATAATTAAGAAAAAATTTTTTTTAGAAACTCTAGGCAATTGACAAATAGTAAGAAATATGATATGCTATAACTAAGCAAAACAAGTAGCAAGGAGGAATGAATCATGAAATTACTTTATATTTTCAGGGAGGCTCCGTGCGAACTGTTTTTCGGGATCCACCACGGCTAACAGACCGAATAAAAGCAGTAATACAACGCACGTGAGCATTTTAAACGATCAGTTCACGTGCGTTTTTTATTTTATTGCATAATATACGGGAAAATGAAAGGAATGCCATTATGATAAAAAGAGGTTTATGCATTACCCTTACAATAATATTTGCTCTAAGTTTTTTCCCCTTGACAATTCAAGAGACCCCTGCGGCAAGCAACGCAGTAGTTGATACAGGTGAATATTATATAAAAACGTACAATCAGGGCGTTATGTAGATATTCAAAATCAAAGTATGGCAAACGGAACAATAATACATCAATGGAAATATCATGGACACTGGACACAGCGCTGGAAAATTGAATTACAAAGCAATGGTTACCATACTATATCTTCAGTTGTTTCTGGAACAAAATACTACCTTGCAGTAAAGAATGGATCTTCTGCAGATGGAACAGCTATTGTTCTGAAATCAGGAGCAACCACAAGCGATATGCTTTGGTCTATTTCAAAAACCTCTCTTGGATATTATAAAATAGCCCCCAAAGTAGGAGAGTCTATAAATCGAATTATGGCAGTCGTATATAATTCAAACCAGTCAACGAATGGATTGCAAATAAAAGAATTAACTTATTCAAATGACGGACATAGGTCTGATGAGTGGATTCTTTACCCTGCATTAAATTCCCACTCTCCAAGACACTTCTACGATGCAGGTTTAGGAGTGAGATATGCCGGAATAGATAGTTCCTATTTAGTCGAAACTTGCCAAAATGAAAGTTCCGAATACTTCCTTTCAATTTTTGGGTTATATGCAAACCCTTCCTATACAGTTTTTCAATCAACTGCTGATACTTGCAAAATAAATCAATATGGGAGTATTACATTAAATCAATTAGACTTAAACACTTGCACACATTCTCAGAACTGCAATTCACCAAGTAAATTATTGGCCGATTTAACCTCTAAAAAAGGAGCCTCGTCCGCAAAATCCCCATCAATTTTGTGGACAGGACACCGAACAACTGGACACGGGTGTTCACTATATAGCCTTACTACTGGTGCTATTATAATTACAAGCATTGACATCCCTAACTACAACGGACCAATGACGGAAGCCTATACCTTTGAATTGCACCATGAAATGTCTCACAGGTTAGGTGCTTTTGATCATTATTGCGAAGGAGAAGGATGTGAAAATCCATACTGCGATATTTGCGTTTATGGAAGAAGCAGTGTGCGGGAGTGTGTTATGAGCCAATATGCAAGTCTTAATTCCTATCAAGGAAATTCAATATATTGCGCGGATTGTCTCTCTAGAATTCGCCTGTATATGAGAAATAATATTACGTGAAGGAGTTGTGAAGATGAAAAAGTATTTGTTAATATTCCTATTGGCAATTCTGATGTTCTCGTTTTCGTCCTGTTCGAAGCCTGACGAGTCAGAGATTACACCTCAAAACGAGGCCTTGACAACTGTAGATACTTGGACACAAGGAGAATTCTCCGGAATTCCCCCCATATCCGCTTCGATACGATCCGAATCCGAACTGGAAGCACTTTACAAAGCGTTGCGGTATGACAGCGATGACGAGTTGAGAGAATACCTTTACGGGCTCGGATACGGTTCTCGGTTAACGGCTGTCATTTCCTGTGATAGCTTGTCTGACTTTTGGGAACGGGCTCTGAGTCTCCCTCTACCAGACCTATCCCAGGTTCCAAACCTCACAGAATCCGGGTTAGAATATTACCCGCAAAATCAATCGTTTATATTATGGTATGTGGCGGGAGGCCGGCAATACAGATTCACCTATGTCCCCGGCCCCCTGAAAACGACAGAGGCAGTCTTGCATCCTGTTGCAACGGGAGAACTGCACGGAGCAGAAATTGCATTAGGAGAACTGGCGGAAAATTCTCCCTTTGAATATGAAGCAAATTTCTATCTAAAAGGATATAACGTGAAGCTCCGAATCCGAAACGACCGCGGAGTCACGAATCCGAAAGAGATATTTTTGGATTATTCAGACGATCCCTGGGTAACTTTTGACAAAGCCGATGTTCCGGAATTTCATATGGAAGCAGAATAAGAATTATGCAAAAAGAACCGGAAATTTTCCGGTTCTTTTTGTATTGCGTTTTTTAGTTCTTCAGGCTCTGCATGGGTGCGGGGATGCGGCCGCCCCGGGCAATGAATTTTGCGGGGGAGACGTTGCGGACGGGCAT
>JAZSJP010000200.1:0-12228 GCA_045534395.1 Eubacteriales bacterium
TGAAGTCTTTTCCCAATGAGATTCGCGCCCCGAATTTCGCCAATTCCCGAGCCATAACGGCACCGCGGTCGCTTTCCTTGATCTTCAACCGCTTCGTATCGGTCAATCGGCAACCGTGATGCATTGCCGCCACCGTCATTAAAATAGGCGCAAGATCGGGGCAATCTGCCACGGAGATCTCACAAAACTCTTGAGAAAGGTGAGAAAACAACGGTTCCCACACTACGTCTCCCTGCAACGTTTCGGGGTTTCTTCCTGAAATTTGTACCGAGCCGCCCAACAAATTCAACGCACCTAAAAAAGCGGCGTTGGACTCGTCCCCTTCTACCGAAGTGCGACAGGCACGATAGGTCTGGTTGCCGGGAATTACGAAAGTTCTTTCATCCGGGCGTTGGATCTCAATGCCGAACTGTTGCAACGCCGACAGGGTCAAAAGCAAATAAGACCCGCTTTCCAACGGCGTGGTGGAAACCAAGCGGCTTTCCTCCGAAAGAAGGGGCAGGGCAAAGAGTAACCCCGTCAAAAACTGACTGCTGACGTTCCCGAGCAAAGCAAAGGTTCCCGGAAGGAGTTTTCCCTGCACCGTAACGCGGTCAAGGGACTTTTCAAAAGAAATTCCTTGCGGGGAAAACACGTCCTCGTACACCGACAACGGGCGTTCCATCAGTCGTTGGCTTCCCGTCAAAATTCCGCCCCCCGATAACAAACAAAGGGGCAAGAAAAACCGCAGAGTGCTTCCGCTCTCCCGGCAGGGCAGTACGCCGACGGCTTTGGGGGTGGGATTTCCCGCCACGGTGACGGTAGTTCCGTCCACAGAGACAGAAACACCCAATGCCCGCAAACAATCCAGCGTTGCCAAAATATCCTGAGAAAAGGCGACGTTTTCAATAATGCTGACGCCTTGGGACAGTCCGGCGCAAATCAACAGACGGTGCGCCATGCTTTTGGACGGGGGCGCAGACACCCTTCCCGCCGCAACCGACGGCTCTATGATTACGTTCATAGCGTTTCTCCGTGCTTCAGCAAAAGGTCCACGGCTTGCAGATAACCGTCGGTCCCCTGTCCCACGACCGAACCGATACAAGCGGGGCGGATATAACTGATTTTTCGAAAATCTTCCCGCTCATCGACCTTGGAAATATGTACTTCCACCGTGGGAATTCCAACCGCCTTCAGAGCGTCCAAAAGAGCAATGCTGGTATGGGTATAAGCACCGGGATTAAAGACGATTCCGTCGAAAACACCGTACGCCTCTTGAATTTGATCCACCAAACACCCTTCGTGATTGGATTGATAAAAAGAGACGTCTACGGATTTTTCGTGGCAATATCGCTGAATTTTTTCCAAAAGCGCTTGGTAATTTTCCGTGCCGTAGATTCCCGGCTCCCGCAATCCCAACAAATTCAGATTGGGTCCGTTTAACACCAAAAGTTTCATGCAAAAAAGTCCTTTCGGATAAATTCCACCGTGTGTGCTACCGTCTCGTCTACGGCAACCCGCACGTCACAGGTGGCGCAATAACGGTCGTACCGTTCTTCGTACCGCGTGCGAATGGCTTGCGTCGTAGACGCCAAGGGTCGGTCGGACGTGGGCAACAACGATTCCAAAGCACGGTCCAAAAAATACAATTTCCCGGTGCGCTTTAAGGTGCGGACGTTTTCGTCCCGCAGAACGGCACCGCCGCCGGTGGCAATCACGGCTCCCGTGGTTTCGTTGGCGATTTTTCGCACCGCCTGGGTTTCCAAATCCCGAAAGCCTTGTTCCCCTACTTCGGCAAAAATTTGAGGGATCTCCTTGCCCGCAGATTGCACGATAATCTCGTCCAAATCCACAAAAGGACGGTGAAGCATCTTTGCCAATTCTTTGCCTACGGTGGATTTTCCGCTTCCGGGCATTCCCGTAAGAACGATATTTTCTTTTCTCTTTAAGATCTCACCGTAGATGGCGTCGGTCTGTTCTTTCATGCCGTCAAAATCGGCGTCCAAAAAGATGCGGCACGCCTTGACTGCCTGAGCCAAAACCATATAAAGTCCGCCTTCTGCGGGAATTCCCCGCCCTTGGGCGTCCAAAACCAAGTTGGTGCGCAAAGGATTGTAAACTACGTCCACCACACCGCAAAGATCGGGGAATCGGGAAAGGTCGATGGGGGTTGCGCTCCGCTCTGCCGTTCCGTCGGCGTAGGGGTACATTCCGCAAGGGGTAGTGTTAATGATAATCTGCGCATCGGTATGCTTTTCATAGGCTTCTTCGTAGGTCACGTGGGGGTTGTCCACGGGGCGGCCGACCACCAAAAACTCCCTTGCCGTCGCGGCTTTTGCCACCGCCTGTGCCGTTTTGGACGTTCCGCCGTTACCCAAAATCAGCACTTTTTTGTCGGTCAGGGAAATTCCGATGCGGTCGATCAAGGCTTCCATTCCGTAAAAATCCGTGTTATAACCGTACAATTCCCCGTTTTTATTGACTACGGTGTTGACGGCGCCGATGCTTTTGGCACCTTCGTCCATTTGAGTCAAAAAGGGAATGACCGTCTGCTTGTAGGGAATGGTCACGTTAACGGCCTTAAAATCCCGACGGGTCATAAATTCCGATACCTGTTCCGGGATCAACTCCGTAAGTTGATAGTCGTACCCGGCGCATTTTTCGTGAATTTCCTTGGAAAAACTATGGGGCAGATGTTCCCCGATCAATCCGTATTCCATGTTATTCTCCCAACCAATCGGTTCCGTACCGCAATGCCAACAGATCACAAAGCACCAAGGCGGTCACACTGTCCACAACCACCCTTGCCCGATGGGCGATACAGGGGTCGTGACGCCCCGACAAGGTAAAATCAACGTCTTTGCCCGCAACGAAATCCACCGTGTTCTGCTTTTTGAAAATCGACGGCGTGGGCTTGACGGCACAACGGAACAAAAGAGGCATACCGTTGGTGATGCCGCCGTTGATGCCGCCGTTGGAATTTTTGGAAGTGACTACGGTATCACCGTCCATACGAAAGGGATCGTTGGCAACGCTTCCCTTTTGGTCTGCCAAGGAAAATCCGTCTCCGAATTCCACGCCTTTGATGGCGGGAATGGAAAACAATCCGTGAGAAAGAACGCTCTCTACAGTATCGAACCAAGGTTCTCCCACGCCGGCAGGAAGCCCGATGACGGCGGTTTCCAGAACGCCGCCCACGCTGTCTCCTTCCTTTCGAACGGTTTCAATGGCGGATTTCATGGATTGCTCCGCCGTATCGTCCAACACGGGGAAGGTCATGGAAGACAACGCTTCCAAATCGAAAGAAAGGTCTCCGAAAGCGCGGTCGTCAATACCGCCGCAACGGGCAAGATGCGTTCCCACGAAAATTCCCTTCTTCTTCAGCGCAGAAAGAGCAACGGCACCCGCCGCCACCAGCGCCGCGGTGATGCGTCCGCTGAAATGACCGCCGCCTCGGGGGTCTTCAAAGGAATGATATTTGGCGTGCGCCGTATAATCCGCATGACCGGGACGCGCCGTGCCGTAAAAATCGTAATCATCGCTATGCTGAGTCGTATTGGGGATTCGAATACACAAAGGAGTTCCCGTGGTTTTTCCCCGATACACGCCGCTTTCAATGACGAAAGGATCCGGTTCTCTGCGTCCGGTGGACAAATTGTCCGAAGGACGGCGCAAGGTCAGTTGATGAGCGATAAAATCTTCTTTAACTTCAATTCCGGGGGCAAGTCCGTCTAAAATCACACCCACGGACGGACCGTGGCTTTCGCCGTACAACGTAACGGCAACCGACGAACCAAAGGTATTTTTCATAAACGTAACGCCTCCTTCATTTCTCGTGCTAAATCTTCAAATTCCATGGGCTGCAAAATACATTCTCCCACAGCGGGACACCGAATTACGGTAATGAGATCCCCCGCGCGCTTTTTATCGTGAGCAATGGCAGACAGAATCTCTTGTGCGTCGCCGCCGTATTTGGTAGGCAGATGCAAAGCTTCCAAAACCGCCGTCAGCCGTCCCCGTAAGTCCGGAGCCGTCATGGGAAGCATACCCAACGCCACGCATTCTCCGTGCAGTAACGCATATCCGCTGGCAGTTTCGATGCCGTGCCCCAAAGTGTGCCCGAAGTTCAAGATCTGACGAAGTCCGCCTTCTCTTTCATCTTCTTCCACCACCCGCGCTTTTGCTTGAAGAGAGCGATAAATGACCTCTTCGATCTTCTCGTAGCCTTCGCCCCGTTCCAGCAGATCAAACAATTCCGCATCTCGGATCATTGCCATTTTCACCGCTTCCGCCATACCCGCGGAAACCTGACGGTCGTCCAAGGTCTGCAATACGTCGGGGTCCACCAAAACTCCCTTGGGCTGATAAAAAGCGCCCACGGTATTTTTAAATCCTTTGTAGTCGATGCCCACCTTTCCACCCACGGAAGAGTCGATCTGTGCCAAGAGGGTGGTGGGGATATTGTAAAAATCAATTCCTCGCAGATACGACGCCGCCGCAAAACCGCTCATATCTCCCGTAACGCCGCCGCCTACGGCGACCACGCAATCGGTTCGGGTAAATTGGTGCTCCGTCAGAGCGTCCAAAAGAGAGATCCACGTATCGACGTTTTTATTTTCTTCTCCCATGGGGAAGGTCACAATAACCGCGTCCTTGCATTGTTTCGCCACGGTTTCGGCATAGACGCGGGGGACACCGGAATCGGTGACGATCAAAACCTTGCGATCCAAATCGAACCAATCTCCCGCACGCGCCAAAGCACCCCGTTGAATCACAACGGAATAGGTGCGCATTCCCAGATTCACCGTCAGGTTCATGCTTATTCCTCCTTCAGGAGTTTTTCTCGGTCAAAGGAACCTGCAACCTTTAAAAAAGAGCAGTTTTCCTTCAGTTGACGAAGCATTTTCTGCCCCGCTTCTCCCGAAAGATTTCCTTCGCCTTCCACGTAAAAATAGTATTCCCAATTTGCATTTTTGGTGGGACGGCTCTTGAGACAACGGAGATTGAATCCGTTTGCACCGATGACGGAAACCGCCTTACCCAAACTTCCCGCCTCGTGCTTAACAGTGAAAAACATAACGAATTGGCTCTCCGCTCCCGCGACCTCGTTTTCCACCCGAGAAAAGACGGCAAAGCGCGTGGTATTGTTACTGCTTTCGTTAATGTGCTTTTCCAACACCTTCAACCCGTACAACCGCGCCGTTTCCAGGCTTGCCACGGCGGCAACGTCGTGACGTCCCGATTCCGCAACGCGGCTGGCGGCAATGGCGGTATTGGTGGCGGCGGTGGTTTGAAATCCCTTTTCTCTCAAATAATTGGCACATTGAGAAAGTGCCTGAGGGTGACTGATAACCTCTTTGATATCGCTTAATTCCGTTCCGGGTACCGCCAAAAGATTTTGCACAATCTCCAAATCGTAAATTCCGTTGATATACAAACTGCCCTCGAAGGCGCGGTCGACCACCTGGGTCACGTCTCCGGCGTAGGAATTTTCAATGGGCAACACGGCACAGTCGCATTCTCCCGATTCCACCGCGTCATAAGCGGCAAGAAAATCCGGATAAGCAACAGCTTTGGCGTCGGGGAAAATCCGCGTGGCGGCAATATGCCCAAAGGCACCGTTGACGCCGCTGTACGCCACCCGCATTCCTTCCAACAGTCGACTTTGATAGGCGCGGGAAATTTCCATATTGGCGTTGAGATAGTCAATATAGTAGGATTTCAGATTTGCATCTTCTACCCTTGCGGAATTCTTGCTGACGACTTCTTTTTCCCGAATCGGGTCAAAAATTTGCAACCCCAACTCTTGCTTGGCTTGGGCGATCATCTCCACGGCGCGCATGCGTTGGCAAAACAGTTCTGCCATTTCTCCGTCAACGCGGTCGATGATCTTTCTTGCTTCCGTTAATTTGTCCATAGTCAGTCCTTCTTTTGATAGGATTCGTATAACGCCCGAAAGGCGGGAAGAGCATTTTTGATTTGTTGGGTGGAAACGCAATAGGAAATGCGCACGTATCCCTTCACGCCGAAGGAATCCGAGGGAACCAAGAGCAATTCGTAATCTTTTGCCCGCTCACAGAAGGCGGCGGCATCTTCTTCCAACGCCTTAATAAAGAGATAAAAGGCTCCGTCGGGGGGTGTGATGGAATATCCCATCTCCGTCAGGGATTCCGAAAGAAGTTTACGGTTTTCGGCATAGACGGAAATATCTGCGGTGGAATTTCCGCAACGCGCCACGGCGTATTGCATTAAACTCGGAGCACAAACGAACCCCAACGCCCGTCCGGCACCGCAAAGAGCGGCGTAGACCGTTTCTCCGTCGGGGAAGGTGGGGGGAATCAAAAGATACCCGATGCGTTCTCCCGGCAGAGACAGGGCTTTACTGTAAGAATAGCAGACCACCGTCCGTCCGTAAAAAGAAGGAACGTAGGGGACGGAAACGCCGTCGTAGGTCAAAGCGCGGTAAGGCTCGTCGCAGATCAAAAACAGCTCCGAATCGCTGTCGGCTTCCTTTTCCCGCAACAGTTCGCCCAATTTCTTCAAATCTTCGGCGGGAACCACGGCACCCGTGGGATTGTTGGGAGAATTCAAAATCAACGCCTTGGTGCGAGGCGTAATGGCTTGGGCTAAAGCCGAAAAATCAATTTGGAAGGTGTCGGGAAGACAGGGAACTTCCTTCAACACCGCACCCGCCTTTTCCGCAAAGACCCGATACTCGGGAAAGTACGGTGCAAATACGATAACCTCGTCCCCCGGATTGCACAAAGCGTGCAACGCCACGGTCAAAGAGGCGGCAGCTCCGCAGGTCATGTAGATCAGGTTGGGATCCACGGCACAACCGGAACGTTCTTCCTCGGTTTTTGCAATGGCACGACGCACTTCCAGATCCCCTTGGGCAGAAGTATAGGCGTGAAGTTTGACGGGATCGGTATTGTTTACCAAGTCCTTCAGCGCCTCAGTCAGGCAATCCGGCGCGGTAACGCTGGGATTTCCGATGGAAAAATCGAAGACGCGGTCGGCACCGATCTCTTCCTTGCGTTTGCGTCCGTATTCAAACAATTCCCGAATGGCACTCCGCTTGGTTCCGAGTCCCAACATTTTCTGATTTATCATACAATCACCTCGAAAAAATAAAACCGAGATCCAAAGCGACTTCGGACCTCGGTACACTATCGTTTTTACCGCACGGAGAAATTATCCCCGAACAGTCTTTTGGACAGAGTTCCGGCGATCCGCGCGAATATAATAATAAAATCGAGCACCAAGAAACATAACGGAACTCCTTTCAAAAATTACAGTCCTATTGTACACCAAAAAAACCCGTTTGTCAAGACTTTTTTTTAAAAATCTTTATTTGACAAAGTTTTTTTGCATTTTTCAGTGAATACAAGTACCCACGGGCACGCTGTCGTCCACGAAAATGACTTTGCAACCGCAAGCGTTGTTGGTGGCGGCAAGCAACATTCCTTCGCTGGTGACTCCGGCAAAGCGGGCAGGCTTGAGATTGGCAAGAACAATAATTTTCTTCCCAATCATTTCTTCCGGCGTATATTCGCTCTTAATGGAAGAAACGATGGTGCGCTGACCGATACCGTCGTCCAACACCAATTTCAGGCAGGAATGGGACTTGCGAATCTCGGAACATTTGACGACCTTGCAGACCCGCATATCAATGGCGTCGAAGACGTCCATTTCAATTTGGTCTTTTACGGGTGCCACGGGATCGGGATCTCCGTAAACGACCTGCTTCTTTTCTTCCACAACCTCTTCCACCACCACGGGAGTGACCTCCTCCTCGGTCTTGGGGGTGGAGAAATCCAGCAAAGGCAAATATTTTTCTGCCTCGATGGCGTACAGGAACAAATAGAGGCGAGGTCCTCTTTCCTTGTCGATCAACAAACGGTACACGTTCTTGAAGAAGGCTCCCTGAACGGTTTTCAGCGCCTTGTCATCGGTAAGGTCGGCAAAGACCTTTTTGGGAATGGCGTACAGTTCGGAATTCAACTCATCTAAAGTGTAGCCGGGTTTGGAAAGATATTCGTGCAACAGAGCAATTTCCTGCTTTTCCTGTTCGTTCAAGGTTTCGTACACGTCCCAATTACGGAAGGGGCGCAGACGGTTGACTTGATCGGGAGCGCATTGCTCCAACCAAAATTTTGCCCGCTCCAATCGGTCAGCGAACTGCTCGTATTTATAGTTGGAACCAATCTTTTCAAAGACGGTCTCCAACATAGGAACATTGAAGTCTACCACGGAACCCAACTGAACCAAGAGGGACATGGGAACGGTAACAGGCTCTCTGCCGGCAACGGTGGTGTTCTCCATGATGGTCTTGGTGTAATCGTTGGCTTTGCCTTCCCGCACCTCGTTGAGCATGCGATCGTACTCAAAATACTGACGCAGAATTCCGTCGTCAAAGCAGAAATCAAAGGCTTTCAGAGGTTCGGTCTTGGAATAGAGCCACAAAATCACTTCGGGCTGATAGAGTTTCAACAGGGTTTCGGGAGTCAGATTCAAACCCGAAGAACCGGACATTTTTCCGGTAGTTCCCTTAATTCCGATAAATTCATAGCCTTGGAACAAAGGCGCATCGTAGCCGAAAATCTTCTTGGAAATGTCCTTGCTTGTGTCGTAACTTCCGTTGAGAGAGGCATGATCCTTTCCGCCCGGCTCGAAATCGACGCCCTCGTACATCCAACGCATGGGCCAGTCGATTTTCCACGCCAACTTGCAGTTGGTGTCCACGGAAAAATCAAAACTTCCGTGATGCCCGCAAGCGCATTCGTATTCCGCCACGAGACAATCGTCGGAAAGAGAGGTGATTTTAGTGGTATCTCTTCCGCACTCGGGGCAGTAGATGCTGACGGGATAATAATTGTCCCGCTCGCCTTCGGCGGCGTCTTGAGTGCGGTGAGAGTCGATAATATCGAAAATCTCGCCCCGCTTTTTCAGGGATTCGATGATATACTCACGGTATTTTCCGCTGCGGTACATTTCGGCTTGATGGCGGAAATCCATATCAATGCCGAATTTTCCGATGGAATCCTCAAATTCCTTTTCAAAATAAGCGGCGTAAGTAGCTCCCTCAGTACCTTCAAAGGGATTGGGCACGTCCACGTAGGGGCAGCCGATGTATTTTTCAAAATCGTCCCGCACCTTGGCAACGTTAACGGGAACCTTTCTCATACGGTCGAATTCGTCCCAGGAGAACAAGAGGCGTGCCTTTTTGCCCATGCGACGCAGAGCGCGAACGACAAAATAGCTGGTGGCAACGTCTCGGAAATTTCCGATGTGAATGGAGCCGGAGGGAGAGATTCCCGCGGCGCAGACGTATTCTTCCTTATTGGGATTGCGGTTTACGATTTGTTGTGCAATTTCTTCAGACCAATGCATGGTTTTGTTCCTTTCTCACTTGGAATAGGTTGCCACGACGGCAAAAATTTTCAAGGCGTCTTCGCCGATATTTTCAATGCTGTGGGATTCGCCGTTTCCCGTCAAGACCGCATCTCCGGCGGTCACTACGGTTTCGGTTGTTCCGTCGGACAGGCGTCCCGTTCCGGAAAGAATGTAATAGACCTCGTCTTCTCCCTCGTGACAATGGGTTCCGATGGAAGAGCCGGGCTGCAAAATCAGCGTGGCACAAAGACGGCAAGGCGCGGTAATTTCGTTTCCCTTAAAAGCGTGGACAAAGGTCACGTCTCCGGTTCCGCCCCGCATCTCGTGACGGACTTCCCGTTCCATTTCATTTAATTTACGAATCATAGTAAAACCTCATTTCACGTAAAACGCGTATTGGGTGGATTGATGATATTCTTCGTCTTGTTTCAGCACGACAGAGGGGAAATTTTCATGATGCACCGCATCGGGATAATGCTGCGTCTCCAAACAAACCGCGTCCCGAAGGTTGTAGACGCTTCCGCCTTTCCCCGACCGTTTGGTCAAGAAATTTGCCGTATAGACCTGAACTCCCGGTTGGGTGGTACGGGTCGTCATGGCAATGCCGGTTTTTTCCGACCATAATTCCGCAATCTCCCGAAGCCCTTCTCCGTCAAGGACGAAATTGTGGTCGTATCCGCTTCCGTTTTTCAGATTTTGGTCGTCAGCGTCAATATCACGACAGATGGGTTTTGCTTCGCGAAAATCGAAGGGCGTGGATTCCACCGAAAGAATCTTACCCGTAGGCAGACAGTTTTCGTCGTTTTCGGTGAATTCAGAAGCCTTCACCTGCAACCACAAATCCGTTGCCGTGCCCGTCCCCTGACCGTTGAGATTAAAATAACAATGGTTGGTAAAATTCACCACTGTATCGGCATCGCAGACGGCGTCGTAGGTTAAGGTCAAGGTATCGTTATCGTCAAATTCATAGGAAACCGACACGGTAAGATTCCCGGGGTATCCCTCGTCTCCGTCGGGAGAAGTATGGGAAAAGAGCAGCCGGTCAGACGCCACACAGGTGCCCCAAACCGCCTTATCAAAACCCTTTTCGCCCCCATGCAAATGATTGGGACCGTTGTTGACCACCAAAGAATATTCCTTGCCGTTCAGGGTAAATTTCCCCTGACCGATGCGGTTGGCGCAACGTCCGACAAAGGCACCCAGATATCCGTCGTTTTCTTCGTATTCCGCCACGGTGTCGTATCCCAAACAAACGTCAACGAGATTTCCGCTTCTGTCGGGAACGCAAATAGACTGCAAGGTACAACCGTAATCCAAGACTTCCACGTAGGAACCTTTTTTATTGGTGATTCGATAGATATTGACGGCGCGTCCGTCGGAGGTCGTTCCGAAAGTTCTGACCGAAACACTCATACGAAGTCTCCTTTATATCGCTGATACTCTTTTATGAAGCGAGAAAATTTTCCGTTTCCCTTTTGGGATTCTCCCACGGGATTTAAAAAAGCGGCAATTCCTTCAATGGCGTCTTCGGTGCCCTCAATTTCAATTTCAAAATCGCGGATTCCGAAATAGATATTTTCGTCCAAAGATACTACAGCACCGGGGAAAACGAAATCGGTGCGATAGGTCACCAAATCTCCCAACAAACGGCACTCTTTATCGGGTGCTTTGGAAAAAAAGCGCGACGGATTGACCCGTCGAGGGAAGGAATCAAGTTCCCGTTCCGATTCGTCGCACAAAAACAGGGCGCCCTGACGTTTGCGGCGGTTTTTAAACTGTAAGTACAAGGAATCTTTTTTTCGGCGGACTCGAAGCATGGAATGAACAGACGCCAAAGCAAAGTCCGGCGTATCGAAATAATAGTTGACCTGCACGTAACTTTCCCCGGACGTTCCCGTGTGCTGACGCAAAGTCGCCAGGCATCGAAAAAATTCCGCGGCATCCGTCAAAATCTTCATTTCCAGCTCTTGTGCCATAAAAAACTCCTTTGCATCTTCTTTTAAGGGCAGAGATTCTGCCCTTAAAAGAAGATGCGGAGCCGACTCGGCTCCGCATCCTGAGTAATTAAATCCGTAAGGACTGAATTAGTCAGCGATTTCAGCAACAACGCCGGAACCGACAGTCTTACCACCTTCGCGGATAGCGAAGCGGAGACCCTGTTCGATAGCGATGTGCTTAATCAGTTCAACAGAGATGGTGACGTTATCACCGGGCATGCACATATCAACACCGTCGGGCAGGTTGATAACGCCGGTAACGTCAGTGGTACGGAAGTAGAACTGAGGTCTGTAGTTGGAGACGAAGGGTTTGGTACGGCCGCCTTCTTTGGCAGTCAGAACGTAAACTTCGCCCTTGAACTTGGTGTGGGGTTTGATGGTACCGGGCTTAGCCAGAACCTGACCACGTTCGATTTCGTTTCTCTGAATACCACGGAGAAGAACACCGATGTTATCGCCGGCTTCAGCGGAATCCAGGAGCTTGTGGAACATTTCGATACCGGTAACGACGGTCTTGCGGGATTCTTCAACCAGA
Organism: Eubacteriales bacterium; assembly: GCA_045534395.1. Lineage (GTDB taxonomy): Bacteria > Bacillota > Clostridia > Oscillospirales > UBA644 > RGIG995. The sequence continues at coordinate 11,908 of JAZSJP010000200.1, forward strand.
CCGACGATTTCGATTTCTTCAGAAAGATTCAGAACACCACGTTCAACACGACCGGTAGCAACGGTACCACGGCCGGAGATGGAGAAGACGTCCTCAACAGGCATCAGGAAGGGCATATCGCTCTTTCTGTCGGGAGTGGGGATATAGGAGTCAACAGCATCCATCAGAGCCTTGATGCAAGCGTACTCGGGAGCGTCCAGGTCAGTGGACTCGGAGATCAGAGCATTCAGAGCGGAGCCGGGGATGACGGGGATGTCGTCGCCGGGGAACTCGTAGAAGGACAGGGTCTCACGGATTTCCATCTCGACCAGTTCCAGCAGC
>JAZSJP010000207.1:0-5867 GCA_045534395.1 Eubacteriales bacterium
ATCTTGATTTTTGCCGTCAAAATTCCCCCCACGGTTCCCAAAAGAACGCCGGGCAAATACCCCATGACCACCCGAAGAAGCGAAAGCCCCACAATCTTCCAAAAAGCTCCCGTGGGAACCAAAGAGACCAAGGCTTTCCCCACCGCCAAGGGAGACGGCAAAAACAATTCTTTGTTTACCCAAAACGCCAAAAGCCCCCATACCGCCACCCAAAAGGCGGCGGCAAGGAGACCCTGCGCTATTTTTTTACCAAACAAAGAAAAATTACGCTCCATAGTAGAAATCGTCTGCGGGAAGCTTCTTTCCGATAGAAGATTCGTCCGCGTTAAACAGAACCTGATAGAAAGGAACCAAAATATCCTTCATTTCCTTTCCGGCAAGGAAGGTGAGATTGGAATTGGGAATCGCCTTTTGTGCCAAGGGAGCCTTGGGAATGATGCCAAACTTGGCAACCATCACCGACGCCTCGGCGGGATTGTCTTTAACAAACTCGATGGAAGCCTTATATTCCTTCAAGAATTGTGCCACGGCTTCGGGATTCTTCTGAGCAAATTCTTTGGTGACAACAACACACCCCTGTGCCATGGGCGTGTCACAGACCTTATTCCATTCCGCCGTCATATTCAAAGCGACGGTAACGTTTTCCACCTGTCCTTTGACTGCCGTCACCTTGGGTTCGGGAAGCATGAGAAGAGCGCCTTCTTGGGCATGAGTCACAACCAAATCGGCGGTGGTTTCAAAAACGATATTGCAATCGGTCACGCCGTTTTTCTCCAGAATATACTTCAAGGCATATTCGGGAGTAGAACCTTGACCGGTGGTGTAAACGGTCTTTCCGCTAAGGTCTGCCACAGACTTGACGTTTTGCGTGCCGACTTCCAGCATATAGAGAACACCCAAGGTGTTGACCGCCAAAATCTGCAATTCCCCGTTGGTCTTATTGTACAATTTTGCGGCAACGTTGGTGGGAAGAGCGGCAATATCGTATTTCTTCTCTTTCGCCGTCAAGTCGGGCAAAAGGGTTTCGGGAGCGTCAAAGACGTCAAAGGTATAACGGTTTACGGTGGTCTTTGCTTCGGCATCGTTCATCAACTTTGCCATACCCAAGCCCGTAGAACCGCTGAGGGCGGCAACCCGCACGTCAGTGCCTTGAAAAGACTGCTGCGCGTTGTTGTCGGTATTCGTATCTGCATTCTGAAGTCCGGCATCGTTGCCTGCGGTGGAATTTTCCTGAGCGGGTGCGCAGGCAAACAAAGAAGCAGACAAAGCCAAAACCACGATTAAGGCTAAAACCGTTTTGAATTTCATAATTGTTTCTCCTTTATGACTTATTTCTATTACAATTATACGGTATAATGTACTCAAAATCGGTTGCCAAGGCAACAAAACAGGAGAAAAACATGAAGGAATTGATGACTCTGCCCCTCTTTCGAGGAATGAGTGAGCACGACATAGAAAAACAAATGGTTTTTTTACGAGGGCAGAAAACCACGGTAGCAAAAGGCACCGTACTTCTTCGGGAAGGTGAAATCACCCAACGGTGCGGTATTTTGCTTTCGGGACACTTACAGGGGGAACAAATCAACGAAGACGGCGTTTTTTCGGTCATCACCACCCTTTCCCCCGGAATGATGTTTGGGGAAATCCTGATTTTCTCCCACAGCCCGGCGCCCGTCACCTTGACCGCCGTCACCGACTGTAAAATCTTGTGGCTGGGTCCCGTAGATTTGGCAAGAGTACACCCACAACTCATGGCAAATTTGTTGGAGATTATCGGAAACGAGTATTGGGCACTGCATCAAAAAATACGATATTGCAGCATCGTATCTTTGCGAAAGCGAATTTTTTCCTACCTTTCCGACCAAGAAAAAGAATCGGGAAAAGAATTTTTTCTTCCCTTTGACCGCAACGGCATGGCGGCGTATCTCAACGCCGACCGCTCCGCCCTATCTCGAGAGTTGTCCCGCATGAAAAAGGACGGGATTGTGGAATACCGCAAAAACAAATTTCGTCTGACCGGGGGGAAATTATGATTTTTTCTTAAATTCATGAAATCCCTTGTATTTTCCCGCGACGCGTGTTATAATAAAACCATAAATTACAATATGTTCCAAAAGGAGTTTTTCTATGGAATTGACCAATCATAAAACCCTTGAGATTCTCCACGAAAACTGCCTTGCTCCCCGAGCGTATTTTATTCCTTACGGCTCTAAGGAAGAGGCAAGTTCCGCTCTCAGCCGGGAAGAAAGCGACCGTTTTCAATCTCTGTGCGGAGATTGGGCGTTTCGGTGGTACGAACATTCGGCAGCCATCGACGTAAATCCCGCAGATGAAACCTTAGACACCTCGGAATTTGAAACCATTCCCGTACCCTACTCTTGGCAGATGCTTCTTGACCGTGGATACGACGTTCCTCAATATTTAAACCATCAATATCCCTTCCCCGTCGACCCGCCTCATACCCCCGACGTCAACCCTTGCGGATTATACACCCGCACCTTTACTTTGGGAAAAACCTTTGCGTCAAGAGACGTCGTTTTGACCTTTGAAGGGGTGGATTCCGCTTTTTACGTTTGGGTCAACGGACAGTATGTGGGCTATAGCCAAGTTTCCCACGGCACGTCGGAATTTGACCTGACCGGCATTGCGAAAGAGGGAAAAAACCGCATCACCGTCTTGGTTTTCAAATGGAGTGACGGAAGTTATTTGGAAGACCAGGATATGTACCGTCTTTCGGGCATTTTCCGGGAAGTATATCTCCTTTCCCGGGAAAAAGAACGCTTGGAGGATTGCCACGTTTTGTCCGACGTCAATCCCGAAGAAGGCACCGCAAAAATTTCCGTCGACCTGACCCTGAAGGGAAAACCTTCCGTTGCCTACGAGTTGGTCTGCCCCTGTGGCACCACCGTCGCCAAAGGAATCTGCAAAAACGGAACCATGGAAATTGAAATAAGCGACGCACACCTGTGGAGCGCCGAAATCCCCCAACTTTACCGGCTGTTTTTAACCGTCGGAGACGAAACCGTCTTGTTCAACGTGGGGCTGAAAGAGATTCATATCGACGAAAAAGGCACCGTTTGGTTCAACGGCAAAAAGTTGAAACTGATGGGAGTCAACCGCCACGATTCCAACCCCCGGACCGGTCACGCCGTCTCCATGCCGGATATGGAAAACGATATTAAAATCATCAAGGCCCACAACGGCAACTGCATTCGCACCTCTCACTATCCCAACGACCCCCGCTTTTACGATTTGTGTGACAAATACGGGATTTACGTCGTAGATGAAGCGGATTTAGAATGTCACGGCTTTGCAGACGTTGGGCAATGGAGCCAAATCTCCCAAGACCCGGCGTGGAAAGAAGCCTACGTCGACCGCGCCGTCCGTCTTTACGAGCGGGATAAAAACCACGGTTCTATCGTCTTTTGGTCTTTGGGCAATGAAGCCGGGCTTGGCGTGAACCATATGCACATGCGCAATTATATCAAAGGACGAGACCCCAAAGCCATCGTTCATTACGAATGCGCCAATAAATTCAAATTTACCAAGATTCCCGGGTTTGCGGCAAACGGTAACCGTCGTATGCCAAACCATACCGACACCATTGACCCGATTCTGTGGGAACAGTTTATCAAAGAAAAAACGCCCCTTACGGAAGTGACGGACATTGACAGTTATATGTACCCCGCACCGGAATATTTCGTCAAGGCGTGCACCGATAAGCGCATGACGAAACCCTTGTATCTCTGCGAATACTCCCACGCCATGGGCAACAGCCCCGGAGACGTGATGGACTACGCGGAACTCATGTGGAAATACGATAAATTCGTTGGCGGTTGCGTTTGGGAATATTGCGATCACTCGGTGGAAATCACCCTTGCAAACGGCAAAAAAGGATACACCTACGGGGGCGACTTCGGGGAATTCCCCCACGATTCCAACTTCTGCGTGGACGGATTGGTCTATCCCGACCGCAGACCCCACACCGGAATGTTGGAGATGAAAAAAGCATACCAACCCTACGTGCTGACCCTCAACAACGAAAAATTGCAGATTCGCAACCGCAACCTGTTCACCGATCTTTCGGAATACGACGTTTGCTGGACGGTGGAACGGAACGGCAAGATCGAAGCACAGGGACGAATCGTCGCCCTGTCCGTCGCTCCGGGCAGAACCAAGACCTACAAACTGTGGGACGAAATGCCTACCGATCTTCCCGGAGTCTACACCTTTACCGCAAAAATGATCCGAAACGTGGCTTGTCCTTGGGGAGACATCGGCACGGAAGCCGGATTTATGCAAACGGTTTTAGCAGAAGTCAAGGAAGAACCCAAAACGAAAGAACTCTTGCCCCTGATGACCGAAATCGACGAATATGAGATTCGGGTCTCTTGCGGAGATATCCTTTATACCTTCGACACCTTCCGGGGGATGCTGAAAGACATCGCCGACGGCGAGCGTCAATATCTGTTGGAACCCCTGAAACTTCAGGTTTGGCGCGCTCCCTTGGATAACGACCGAACAGTCAAAATTCAATGGGAAAAAGAAGGACTGAAAAATACCCTTCAAAGGTTGGATTCCTGGGCAATTTTGGAAAACAAAAAAGACGTATTTTCCATCCTGTTCAAAGTCAAATTGGCGGCAACAGCGAAGCGCCCTGCGGTCTTCGTTGACGTGACTTATACCGTCAACGGAACGGGAGAATTGACCCTTCACACCTACGTCAACGTGCGGAAGGATCTGTATCAACTGCCCCGCTTCGGACTTCAACTGATATTGCCCGAAGACTGTCTGCGGATGCAATATTTCGGCTACGGACCCATGGAAGCCTACTCCGACAAGCACCATGCCGCAAAATTGGGATTCTATGAAACCGATTGCGACAAAAACTTTGAGCACTACGTCCGTCCTCAGGAAAACGGTGCCCATTGGGGCACCCGCACCGCCGCCGTAGGAACTCTCCTTGGCAAAAGCATACGGTTTAGGGGAAGCGACGAAAATCCCACCTTTACCTTTAACGCCTCTCGCTTCACTCCCGAAGATCTAACGCAAACCACCCACGATTACAAGCTGGAACCCCGCAAAGCTGTGGTGGTCAACGTGGATTATCGCCAAGCCGGTTGCGGTTCCGCTTCTTGCGGTCCCATGCTGAAGTCGGCAGAAACCTTCCACGAGAAAGAATTCTCTTGGACGGTCTCCCTCAAACCCACAAACTTTGATGCCTAAGATATGAAACATACCACCCGAGAAATTCGGGTGGTTTTTTCATCTTATTTTAACGCCATCTTCCGCGTCGAACCAATTCAACCACGACAAGCACGACCAAAAGCAATGCCGCACCTGCCAAAAGAAAGATTGCCGTCCGATCGGTAGAGGGAGGGAGAGGAATCCCCCGATCCGACCATTGCGAATCGGAAGAAACGTCCGAGCTTAAGTCCGTAGAGACGTCGCTTTGTACCGTGTCGGACGTGTCGGTCTGCGTCTCCGAATCCGAAACAACGTCGGAAACCGTATCGGAAACAACGTCGGAATCCGTCTGAGTTACGGAAGAAATCGTATCGGTTGAGGGTTTCACGTCAGACGTGGTATCCGAGGGCATCGAAGGGTTCGAGGGATTGGGGTTATCATCGGTCACAGATTCCGAATTCGAATCGGTGGTTGTCGTATTTGAAGAAGACGAGGTAGTGGAACTCGGTTCTATCAACGTAACCATCAAAGAAGAGGTTCCGCTGACTGCCAAAACTTGGCTTTTGTCGTAAATATCTTTGGGGGTACATTTTATAGTGGCATTTTTCGGCGTGTGATCCAAGACGCGAAAAACAAGGTTAATTCTCACAGCCTCGTTGGGAGCCCCTTCCCCCTCAATG
>JAZSJP010000004.1:0-8262 GCA_045534395.1 Eubacteriales bacterium
TACTAATGGCCAACTCCTTGGCTCACAGAACGACATGGCTACGATCCGACTTCCATTACATGGAAGAAGCCGAAGCGTTGTCCGACCACATTGCCATTTTAAGAGACGGAAAACTTCTCGTCTGCGGCACGGCACAAGAAATCAAAGAACGGGCGCAATGCGACCGCTTTGAAGACGCCTTCGTGCGCATCGTTCGGGAGGTGGAAGCATGAGAACTTGGACCTTTGCCCACCGAAACGCCAAGGAAATTTTGCGAGACCCATTGAATTTAGCCTTCGGTCTCGGCTTTCCGCTGGTGTTGATTTTGCTCTTGAGCGCCATTCAATCCAACATTCCCGTACCCCTCTTTGAAATTCAGCATTTGGCTCCGGGCGTCGCCGTCTTCGGGCTCTCTTTCATGACGCTTTTTTCTGCCACCGTCATAGCAAAAGACCGGTCGAGCGCCTTGTTGCAACGTCTTTACACTACGCCTCTGACTCCCGCGGATTTCATCTTGGGATATACCCTTCCCATGCTCCCCATCGCCGTGGCGCAATGCGCAATTTGTTATCTCGCCGCCGTGTGTTTGGGATTACCCGTCACGATAAATATCGTCTTTGCCATTCTCTTCCTTCTGCCCGGGGCACTTTTGTACGTTGCCCTTGGACTTTTGTGCGGAAGCGTATTAAACGATAAACAGGTGGGCGGTGTTTGCGGAGCCCTTTTAACCAACCTTTCCGCTTGGCTTTCGGGCATTTGGTTCGACTTGGATTTATTGGGCGGCACCTTTCAAAAAATCGCAAATCGCCTTCCTTTCGTTCACGCGGTAGAATTACAACGCGCCGTAATTTTGGGAAACTTCGCCGACGCGTTGCCCCATCTGTGGTGGGTTCTCGCCTACGCCGTTATCACCCTCGCCGCCGCAATTCTCCTGTTTCTCCGCCAAATGAAGCGACAATAACGAAAATCCCATAAAATTGCCATTTCCTCTTGACTTTTCAGAGAAAAATGTGGTAAAATAAGAGGTACTATTTTAGAAAGAGAATCTTATGTTACACTTTCAACCTCTGACCTTAGAACAACTTCCCTTGGTTCGCAGCGACCTTTGTCGCACCTTGCCCCGCACCTGTGATTTCTCCGTGGGGGGAATTCTGCTGTGGCGGGATTATCTCAAAGTGCGTTACGCAAGGGTGAATGAATCGATAATTTATCAACTTCAACTTCCCGACGGCACCGATGCCTTTCAGGTGCCCGCAGACCCAAATCCCGACGTATTGCGCGCCTTATACGACCATTGCAAGAAAGGGAAAATCCCCTGCCGTCTCACCTTCGTTCCCGTGGAACGGAAGAGCAAAATTCTTGCGCAATTCCCCGACGCTACCGCCACGGAACAACGGGATTGGTTCGATTATTTGTACCCAAAAGACCAACTCGTTTCCTACGCCGGAAAAAAGATGAAGGGACAACGGAATCACGTCAACAAATTCCTTGCAACTTATCAAAATTGGAGTTTTTCCCGCGGCACGGCGAAAGACTTGCCTCAATTACGGGAATTTTACACTCGCTTTATGCAGGAGAATCAAAAAGACGCCCCTGCGTGGAAGGAAGAAGAGCGCAAACTTCAGGAAGTCTTCGACAAATTTGAAGCATACGGATTTTTGTGCGGAATTTTACGAATAAACGATGAAATCGCCGGCTTTTCTTTGGGAGAAATCATGGGCGACACTCTGATCGTTCACACGGAAAAAGCGGAACGCACCGTTTTCGGCGCCTACCCCATGCTCACCGCCCGCTTCACGGAATTTTTTGCAAAAGACGGCGTAGACTACGTCAACCGCGAAGACGATTCCGGCGACGACGGCCTGCGCAAAGCCAAGTTGTCCTACCACCCCTGCGCCCTCTTGGAAAAATTCCTCATTACAATCCCGTAACCGTAAAAAACAAACAACCCGAAATGCGTAAAACACGCATTTCGGGCATTTTTTGCTCAAATTATTCTTGGGAAGGGGCTTTTATTTCTTCTTGAAGGGACAAACGCGCAAGCATTGAAAACAACCGACGCATTTTTCCTTATCTACCTGAGGATATTCAAAGCCTTCATCGTCCGTCACCATAGCAATGGCTTGCTTGGGGCAGATTGCGTAACACGCAGAGCACCCGCAGCACTCTTCTTTTTTCTTATAAAGCACGGGAAATTGCATTTACGCCACCTACTTTCCGTTCCGCTTACGGACGATTTTTTGCCGATATCTCACAAGAATCCGCTTCATTTTCCGCTTTACTTTCACAAGAAAAGATACTTTACGGGGCTTTAAATATTTTTCAGACAACTGCGCAAAGGTCATGGAAGCCATGTCCCCAAAAAAAGTATCCCGTTCCGGCGGCTTATGGACAGACGAATACTCGGAGGGGTTTTGCCTTACCCCATCTTCGTAAGAAACTTCTTTATATTTTAAATGGACACAAAGCCTTTCAAAAAGTCCCGCCCCTTTTTCCGTGCGCACCAAAACCAGAGAAACGCCTTTGTCATCGTTCATCTCGGGAGCGACGGCATCAATTCCCCAAAAATCGGCGATGGTTATATCTGCCATCTTATTATCCTTGGCTTTACACGTATAACAACTCGGGCGCAGGCAATAATCCCGAAGGAACAGATTTGTATAGAGGTCTGCGTTCCGAAATACAAAAACTGAATTTTCCTTCCTTCCGTAGCCTTTCCAACCCTTTTCTTTGCAACGGAAATTTACCGACTGAATCTTTTCTCCCAGCTCTTGTTCCCGGTATTTGACGTAGGTCTCCCAAAGCGCCGGGGACGGCGCTCCGTGGCAAATGACGTCCACGCAGAAGAGATTGTCATACTCTTTGTTCAAGAACTTTTTCAATCCGTTCACTTGACAACCGGTTCCGGTAAAGAGCACGGAGACCCCCGCTTCCAAATCTCTTTTTACGTCTTGAAAGGTGTCTCCCACACGGGCTTGCAGATATTTCGATCCCCGAAGGGCAGAAATATCTTTTTCGGCGCGGACGAAATGTGCTCCGTAACAATCCTCGTCCATTGCTACTCCGTAAACAACGTCAAAACTTGACGCCAACAAACTGAAGATTCCGCCCGACGACGATTTTTCCCGCACGTCGTCGTTATCATAATATGCCGCATAGGTCTGCAACTTCATAGCCTTTTCTCCACGTGCTTATCACAGCTTCATCAACAACTTTTTAAAACGACCTTTTGTAATATGATCTGCCATAACGACTAACTGTTTAAATTCTTCTGTTTTTCGGTAGGCAACATAGTATAATACGTTTGGAAGGATAATACAAATGATTCCTCTCAGCAGAATCGTTACAATCAAACCAAAATTGATAAAGGAACAGACGAAATACGTAACGACACAACTGACGGCAACCATGAATACGTAAAAGAAAATCTTTTTCAAATACGTCCACATATATTTTCGGTCAAAAATAACGGTAAACAGGTTGTGTGTCAGCCACGGCATGCCCACCACCGAAATCGCTGCTACCGTGGAAATTAAAATCCCATATAACCCAATGAACTGAACCAAAATCAAATTCAATACCAGATTGGTCAAGGCTGCCACTAAGGGACGGAAGCGATCTTCGTGCCACATTCCCGAAGCATCCTTATAAAGATTAAACAAGGAATTCAATTGTCGAACGAAGAAATATACGACAAAACAGATCACCGAGGCAAAGGAAAGCATTAAATCCTTGCCCACCCACAATTCCATAAAAGGCTGATAAATGCACAGCATGCATACGGAACAAAAGCCCGCAAGCCAACAAATAATCATGGTAAACTTGCTGAAATCCCGAAGATTCTTTTCTTTCGTTTCCGTGACAATGCTGTTTCCGATCCCCGCCGTACAGGCAGAAAAAATAATCCCTATAAGGGCAGTAGGCGCTGTCACGACATAAAAATAATTTTGATACATCGCTAACGTAGTTAACCCCAAAAAAGCAGAAATTACGATGGAGTCCACCGAATTGTACACCACTCCCCCTACTTTAGCGGTAAACAAATCTCGAATTCTTCTGTTTATCTGCTTTACAGCACTTTTTTCTATTTCACCGCTAGGTTTATACTGGGGATAAAGTCGGTTTGCGACTACAGCAGTTGTTATGTTGGTTAGCACCCTCGTAAACAAAACTACAACGAGGTAGTAATAGTAATTTCTAAAAATGAGCAAGACTATTAATTGAAGAGCGTACTGTATTGTGTTTGTAATCAACACTACCTTATTGGAAACATCCACTCTTTGATGAGCAGACAAAATACTGTTTTTATAGGAAAATAACCAATAAGACAGCGCCGTTGCACTCAAATTCAGCAAGTATAATACATAAACGTTGACATCGGCAGGAACATTTCCCGATATCAGCTTTGGAATAAAGGGCGTAATCGCTCCGCCGAAAATCAAAATAACCAACCCAATAATGCGATAATAATTACGATACAATTTCATGAGGGCACAGATCGTCACTTCGTCGTCCTCTGCAATGGGCTTATACATACTGTACACCATGGCAGAACCAACTCCCAATTCCGTCAAGTTCAACACTTGCAACACGGAAGTAAACAGAGAATCAAGCCCTAAATACTGAACTCCCATCCAATAGATCATTGCCGTTCTCATCAAGAATGGCACGGTCATTTGATAAAACTTCAATATTATTCCAAAGATAATATTACGTGTCGCATTTTTCGTTCGGTTAATTTTCATTTGCTATCCCCAAAATTGTTTCAAGATATTGAACGGAATCCCGATACAGTTCGTCAAAATTATTTTTCGGTACTTGTTGCGCTCCACCGTAGATATGATTCAATTTATTGGTGCTGGATAATAAATCTTCTATTCTTCCAAACATTTTTTCGAAGCCCGTACCAACCCGACGGAAGGCAGTGAAATCCTTCCCAAAAATCGTGGAAAACACTGTACAATGGAAGGAGTCTGTAAAAACAAATTGAGCATGGTCGATCAAACTCAAGAACTCACAAGGACCGCATGCGCCGACCTGTTCATCATAAATATTGATCAGCTTTTCAATGCCTTTTTCTTTCATGGTCGCCGCGATGTATTCTGTGTATTCTTGCGACCTTTTCCCCAAAAAGAAGACAAAGGCATACTTTCCTAATTTTTCACCGATTCCATTGGACTGTTTCTCTATCTCGCGCCATTCGTCCGCAGACAAAAGCAAGGTCGGATCCAAAACGCGAGGAACACGTCTGCCCGTCAATTCCTCAACTAATCGGCACCCCGATTCCTCGCGGCAGGAGATCTCTCTCATGCCCTGCAACCCAATACGATGCTGTTTTATATCCTTTTCGGGAAATTCTTCAAAACCAAAACTTGCGGCATACGCCACGCGCTTTTCCGGGGGCATAAACTGCAAATAGTAATACGGAAGTTCATGAATGTCACTTCCCCATTTGTGCCATACCTGATCGCTCCCCGCAATGGCAAGATCATAAGACGACCAATCCATATAAAAAGCCTTTGGCGTTATAATTCTCTTTATATGCGAAATATTACTTCGATTAAAATTGCAGACCGCATCCCTTATTGAAAGGTTTAAACGATCATTATTTAGACGATTTATTGCGCGCCTTTTGTTCTGAAAACGAGAAAATATTCTCTTGATCATGTGTTTGACTCGAATTTTAATGTTATAGATTTTCGAATTACGATTATCCAATGTCGTCACTTCAAACCCGTAAGATTCCACGACTTTTTGCAATGCATAGTTTTGAAGTCTGTTTCCAAAATTGTGGTTACCGTACAACGTAACGATCAAAACCTTTTTCATTGTTTCCCCCTAAGTAATTTTGGAACACTTCATATCCTCTACTGCTCCAATATTATATATTACATTTAAGTATAACACTTTTTTTTCGCACTGTCAAGTTTTTATGCTTCTGAGGTGCATATTCTTTTAAAAACTTCACAAAAAGACCCGACTTGCATGTCGGGCCTTTTTACGTTTGCAATTATTCTTCAACAGATACTTCGGAAGATTCCGCAGCTTCTTTTTTGGCTTTCTCTGCCAATTTTGCCTGATAACGGACATGTTTAGACTTTCCGAATCCCAAAATGGGAATGAATATGTAGGGGAAGAAAAACAATCCCAAGGTAAAGCCCAGACCGTGTCCGAAGGCTTCCGACAGTTTCTGCACCGACAGGATCGCCACTAAAACGTTGACTCCGGGAATCAACGTAAAGAGAAAATACACGCCGTTGCCCCAGGCAATGTTAAAGAACTCCACCCAGCCGTACACGGGAATCAGATTGGACCACCCGGGTCTGCCTGCCTTGGTGTACATTTTCCACCAAGAAACGATCAAAAAGACCACGAAGCCCACGGCGATGGCTATTCCCAAAAGTAAAAAGACCAAGGCAAAGATTTCACCCACACTTGCGCCCATCCCACCGCCTGCCGGCCGCATCATCCCGTCACCGGCAAGAGAATCTTGAATCATGTTTTCATTCATACCTATTCCTCCTTTTGATGCCGCTTTTCGACACCTTTCTTTTATTGTAGCATATTCGAACGGATTTGTCAAGATTTGCACCCGCTCCGGAGGTGCGGAGCGGGTTTGCTTGTCAGCACTGCTGCAGAAGGCGGAGATAGAATTCCACGGCGCGGTGGGCGGCGGCGAGGCGGATGCGCTCGTTGTTGCCGTGAATGGTGGCACGCTCTTCCGCCGTCAAGTCCATGGCGGAGAAGCGATAGACTTTGTCGGAAATTCTGCCGTAATGACGGCTGTCGGAACATTGCACCATGAGGTAGGGAGCAACCAAACAACCCGTCCAGGTTTCAGCCACGGCTTTTTCCACTTTTCTCCACGCGTCGCAGTCGGTTTGAGAGATGCGGCTGGGATTCATATGGCTTCCCACAGTGACGGTGACGGCATCGTCGTTGATGATCTTTTCCAGCCGTGCCTTTGCCGATTCCACCGTATCGGCGGGATTCAGGCGCAGATTTGCAACCATGGTCGCCTGCGGGGGAATGACGTTGGGCGCCGTGCTTCCTTCCATTTGAGTGAAGGCGACGGTAGTGCGCAACAGAGCGTTGATTTCGCCCCCGGATTTCCGTCCCAACAAGTCGAGGACGCCCTTGAAAATGCCGAAATTGGCAAAAATGATTTTATACAAAAAGGTGGAATGGCGCCCTAACGTGTCAAACATTTCCGCCGCGGGCTTGGTCACGTGCATGGGGAAGGGATTGGCTTCCAATTTGCAGCACGCTTTGGATAAAATTCCTACGGGAGTATGAGGTTTGGGAGCCGAGGCGTGACCGCCTTGAGATTTCACCGTAAACTCGGCGTTCATCATGCCTTTTTCGGCAATTCCAACCACCCCGCAAGGGGCTTTGACACCGGGAAACACCTTCTCTACTACGCCGCCCCCCTCGTCGAGAACCAGCCCTAAGTCGATGTTGCGCTCCTCAAACCAATCCACGATGTTGGAAGCGCCCTTTCCGTTGACTTCTTCGCCTCCGGAAAAAGCAAAATAAATATCGTTTTCGGGCACAAACCCCTTGGCGATCAGGGTATCGGCGGCGGATAAAACGGCGTTCATGGTCACTTTGGTGTCCAAGGTTCCGCGACCCCACAAAACGCCGTCTTCGATCTCTCCGCAGAAGGGATCTTTCTCCCATTGGTCTTCGTTGACGGGCACCACGTCGTAATGCGCCATCATCACCGAGGGGGCGTCGTGACGTCTTCCTTCCCACTTTATTAAAAGGGCGCGATCGGGCAGACGATCGAAGGAACAGACCCGAAACACTTCCGGATATAATTGAGGCAACAAGGCAATCAATTTTTCGAATTCGGCGTCGTCTTCCTTAGACGCATCGTAATAAGAAACGGTCTTGCAACGCACCAACTGCTGCAGAGCGCGGACCGCTTTGTCTTTGTCAAATTCCACCGGTTCCGACTCCGTCACCGGCATGGTTTTGGGACGAAACGCCGCCGCACGAATTAAAATAACGGCAAGAAACAGGGCAATGATCCCGAACGCAACGTAAAGGTATATCATAATAAAAGCTCCATAGTACAAAATTTGTTTCCGTCGCAAGCATTGCGTCGAATTTGGCTTTTTCTTTTGCTTCTTTTCTTCTTCTCCAGAAAAAGAAAAGAAGACCTCATAACAAATTTTTCTTATACATCACCCGGCTGACGATGAGGGTGAAAATCACGCTGACGGGAACCATGATACCCACGTTGCCCGCATTTAGGGAGGGGACAGAGATAAACAGAAT
>JAZSJP010000233.1:0-15913 GCA_045534395.1 Eubacteriales bacterium
TTAAAACGGATTCTTTGTGGTTTGTTTTCATATCGCGGCAAAGAAAAACGATTTTCTTTGCAAACTCTTTTGCTTTATCTCTTAAAATACTATCAGCCACAGTTATCACCTCTACGTCTATTATACATAAAAACTGATAGGCTTTCAAGTTATATTCCGACTTTGTCGGAGTGTTATTATTGCCTTACAGCAATAGTGTTATTGAAACCTTGCGGTTTCAGTGATATTTTATTCGCCAATAACTGCCGAAGGCAATATCACTTGGACTCTAGTCCAAATATCACTGCGTAGCAATAGAACTCGCCGTAAGGCGAATAAAACTGGCGTTGTATCCTTACGGGTACAACGCCTTCCTCGCCTCATTTTTTTCTTATTCCGCAAGAACCTTCATATACGCCTTTTTCCCTCGACGGAACACTTTACCGTCGGAAAGGTCGGCCTTGGTGTAGGCGGTGCGGTTGTCGGTCACTTTTTCACCGTCCACGGAAACGCCCCCTTGGTCTACGGCGCGGCGCGCCTCGGCGCGGGAAGGATTCAAGCCAGCCTTAACGAGAACTGCCAAAACGTCAATCTTGCCGTCTACGAAATCCGCGTCGGTCAAGGTGCAGGTGGGCATGTTGGCACTGTCTCCGCCCTGAGAGAAGAGCGCCTTTGCGGCGGCTTGGGCTTTGTCTGCCTCTTCGGTACCGTGAACCAACTTGGTCAGCTCGTATGCCAAAATTTCCTTAGCTTGGTTCAACTGACTGCCTTCCCAAGCGTCCATTTTGTCAATTTCTTCCAAGGGAAGGAAGGTGAGCATGCGGATACACTTCAACACGTCGGCGTCTTCCACGTTGCGCCAATACTGATAAAAATCAAAGGGAGAAGTTTTGTTGGGATCAAGCCAGACGGCGCCCTTTGCGGTCTTGCCCATCTTTTTCCCCTCGGAATTCAACAGAAGGGTAATGGTCATGGCGTGAGCGTCTTTTCCCAACTTCCGACGGATCAATTCCGTACCGCCCAGCATATTCGACCATTGGTCGTTTCCCCCGAACTGCAAATTGCAGTCGTAATGCTGATACAGATAATAGAAGTCGTAAGACTGCATGGGCATATAGTTAAATTCCAAGAAGGACAAACCCTTTTCCATGCGTTGCTTGAAACACTCGGCGCGCAACATGGTGTTGACCGAGAAGCATCCGCCGATATCCCGAATAAAATCAATGTAATTCAGGTTCAAAAGCCAATCGGCGTTGTTCACCATTTGAGCCTTGCCTTCGCCGAATTCAATAAACCGCTCCATTTGCTTCTTGAAACAGGCGCAGTTGTGGTCGATGGTCTCTTTGGTCATCATGGAGCGCATATCGGTTCTGCCCGAAGGGTCTCCGATCATAGCGGTACCGCCGCCAATGAGCGCGATGGGACGGTTGCCCGCCATCTGCAGACGCTTCATGAGACACAGTGCCATAAAATGCCCCACGTGAAGGCTGTCGGCGGTGGGGTCAAAGCCGATATAAAAGGTTGCTTTTCCATTGTTGACAAGGTCGCGAATCTGCTCTTCGTCGGTGGTCTGGGCAATTAACCCACGAGCAACCAATTCTTCGTAAATTTTCATGGTCTTACTCCTATATAACAATCAATTTCTACCATTATATCATATTCCGCGGAAAAAATCAAGTCCCCGCAGACTCTTTTATAAAGTTGGCATACTCACCGTTTTTGATCACTTTTACGTAGGCAGGGCGCGTAGTTTCGCCGTCGGTGGTCCAGGACGTGGCACCGCCCACGCCGTTGACGGTGATCTTCGTCATGGCAGAGACCATCTTTTTGTTAAAATCGGCGTTGTCCACGTTGTCGGGGGTTATTCCCGCCTTTTTCAGAGCCTCGGCAACGGCGTAAACGGCATCGTAGCCGTCGGCGGCATAGCGGTCGGGTGCGATCTTGTACGCCTCGGTGTAAGAGGCGACGAAATTCTGTATCACCACCGACTCGTCGTTGGGCACGAAGGACGTGGCAACAAAGGCACCTTCCCAGCGTTCCGGCCTTTTGGAATTCTCCAAAATTCCTTCCAGCGCCCGATTGCCCACAATCTTTTTCTCGCTGACCCCACCGTCCCATTGGTAGGCGTCCAAAAATTCTTGCGCAACGGCGGGAGAAAGGTCCAAATAAATCATTTCCCAAGGAGAGTTCTGCAAGAGATTAAGCACGTTGGAAAAATCCGCAAGATCGGCTTCCGATATAGGGTACACGTCCACCGTGCCGCCCCGCCCCAAAAAGGTATCGGAAAAGGCGGTGGTCTGCTCCTTTTTCGTTTCTGTCGAAGCCTCGGTGAGCAAAAGCACCTTTTGTGCCAACCGTTGATCGGCAATGAAATTTGCCATCAGCGTTCCCATGCGGGTATGAGACGGGCAAATACGGAAACGGTTTCCACCTTCCAACAACACCGAAGAATCCGCGGCGGCAGTCAGCGTCAGCAAGCCGTCTTTGGAAACGCGGTCGGACAATCCCGAAACTTCCGGGGTATCCCCGCTTTCCAACAACACCTTCATATCGTTGTCCATAAGCTTGTTGTAAAGAGTTTCGGCAGTTTTGGGGTCTGCTTTGGAATCCTGAAAATTCAACACCAACCGAAACCCGTTGACGCCGCCGGTGGCGTTAATTTCTTCTACCGCAAGCTGAGCACCCCGAAACACGGAAGCACCGTAAGCGCCCCCTTCTTCCGTCAAGGGTCCGATTCCCCCGATGACGAAAGGCTCCAAGGCAGAACTGTCGATGCCCACAAAGGGCTCTCCGTTACACGCCGTCAGAGAGAAACACAACACTGCCAAAAGCAGTAGCGATAAGACCTTTTTCACCATACACACCTCACTAAGGAAGAATTCGGGAAATACCTTTGGCACAAGCATACGCCGCCCCAAGGCAAAGTACGTCTTTTATAAAATAAGGAAGCGAAATCGAGAGAAATGCGGCAAATACGGAAGAATTCGTCACTCCGCAGTACCACAAAACGCCCGATGCATGACAGAGCAAAAGCCCCACGAGAGAAGACAAAAGGGAAATCCATCGCCGCCCCGAGCTTCCGATTCCGCAAAAAAGAATTACCCACACGAACCCCAACAAAAAGCCACCCGTTGCCCCGAGCAAGACCCCGACGCCGCCCCGAAATCCGGAAAACAACGGCAATCCCGCGGCTCCCAAGGTCAGCCACACGAACAGGGATGCCAATCCTTTTTTCCAACCAAGGAAAAAGCCGCACAGGGCAACACCGAAGGTTTGAAGGGTCAGAGGAATTCCCGCCGGCAAGGGAAAGGACACCTGTGAAATCAATCCCAACAGGGCGGAAAATAAGGCAATCAAAACGAGATTTTTGGTTCTACTCACCAAGCCGCACGCTCACT
Source organism: Eubacteriales bacterium (assembly GCA_045534395.1). GTDB lineage: Bacteria > Bacillota > Clostridia > Oscillospirales > UBA644 > RGIG995. The sequence goes on from JAZSJP010000233.1 coordinate 3,378, forward strand.
TCCCCCGCAGATAAAACCCGCCGCGTGCCGTCGGAACATTCCAAAATCAGGCCGGCGGAATCGTCGATACCTAAGACCTTGGCGAACCCGGAGAAGGCACCCGTGGGAGACGTCACGGTCTTACCCAAAAGCATGGAGCGGTTGCGGTATTCCCGCAAAATCGAGGCGCGGTCTTCTTGCATCGCCTCATAAAATTCATTTAAAAAGGCGGCAGCAAGGCGCACGCGGGCAGACTCGTCCGGGGAGGAGCACAAGGCGCCGGCAACGGTCGACAACTCTTGAGGGAATCCCTCTTCCGGAGCAAAAACGTTAAATCCGATGCCGCACACGGCATACTCAAGACGCCCGTCGGCGGGATTCACCGATGCCTCGGTCAAAATCCCGCAGACCTTTCGTCCTTCATAAAACAAATCGTTGACCCATTTAACGTCCACCGACAAGTCAAACACCTGCTTCACCGCTCGCACGGCGGCAACGGCGGCAATCACCGTCAAAAAGGCGCTTTCTTGGGCGGAATAATCAGGGCGCAAAAGCAAAGAAAGATACAATCCCGTGGACGAGGGCGAAAAAAAGCTTCGTCCCATACGACCCCTTCCTTGGGTCTGACGGTCGGCAATCAGCACCGTGCCCGCAGGAGCGCCGTCCTGCGCCAGGGCTTTCAAATCGGCGTTGGTAGAAAGAGTCTGCTCGACAAAAGAAACCCGACAGGGACAAGTCAACCGTTCCTGAACTCGGGCGGCAGAAAGAAAATCTTTCACGGCAAAACTCCTTTCGTCTTTTCTCTTATTTTACCACAAAAGCGTGGGGCTGTCAATGATGCGGAAAATCAATTCGTTTTCTTCTGGGGGAAAGGCAACTGAGACACCACCACGCCCAAAAGCATCAACGCACAACCAAAATATTCTCGTGGCAGTAAACGTTCTTGTAAAAGGAGGGCACCCGCCGCCACGCCGAAGACCGATTCCAAGGAGAAAATCAGGGCGATGACCGTGGGATTGGAACCCACTTGTGCCACGACCTGCAGGGTGTAGGCAATGCAGCTGGAGAAAACGCCCACGTACAACACCGGCAGCAGGCAAGAAATGATTCCCGCCCCCGTGGTTTCGGTGTCAAAAATCAAAGCAAAGACGCCGGAAAAAATGGCCGCAAATAGAAATTGACCCCAAGAAAGGGCGATGCTGTCCACTTTTTTCACGAAGTGATCCACGGACAATACCTGTAAAGCAAAAGCAACGGCGCAGGCAATCAAAAAGAAATCTCCCTTAGCAACGGTAAAATTCCCTTTGATGCACAAAAAATACATTCCCACGGCAGCGGCGGCAACACCGATCCAAACGGTAACGGGATTTTTCCGCCCCGCGACCATACTGAACACGGGAACCAACACCACGTACAGCGCCGTGATAAAGCTTGCCTTTCCGGCGCCGCTGTCGGAAATCCCGAATTGTTGAAGATTGGACGCCACGGCAAGGAAAAATCCGCACACCAACCCGCCCAACCAAAAAGATTTGGGGGCTTGCTTGCGGTAAGTTCCTTTTTTTCGTTGAATTCCGCGGCGGATCAGTAAAAATGCGCCCAAGCCCAAAACGGCGATGACTGCCCGCAACGCATTAAAGGTAAAAGCACCGATCTTTCCGGCACACAGATCCTGAGCAACGAACGCCGTTCCCCAAATCAAAGCCGTGATCAACGCCAAGCTGTTTTGCTTCCACTGAAATTTCATAACTACCTATATAAAAAAGAAACGCCCGGAAATATTCTTTCCGGGCGTACTGTGTTTCAAATTAGTCGAAGTCCTTTACTTGGCTCCATTCCTGAAGAGCAACCTTGTTGGGAACGATGTGGTTTTCCACGGCAGTATCAATGAGACCGGCATAACGTTCAATAAGGTTGGCAACAGACAGGCTCATCAGCTGATCCCGCATGGTGGTCCAAACGTCATCGATACCGTCGTTGGGCCAGTAGGAATACTGCAAGGTCGCACCGGGACGAATCAGCATTTCCAGATCCAACTCGGATTCGAAGTACTTATCGCCGTAATATGCAATAACGTCTTCGTAAGATTCGACATCTTCCAGACCTTCAAACAGATCCGCCATCAAGAAGGCAGAGTGCTTGGGGTTCTGAGCAAATACGGGAATACCAACGGAATAAACGTGTTCGTAGTAACCGGAGAGAACGTTGGCATCGGCACCGCCCCAAACGGTCAGGCCGAAGGGATCCTTACTGTCGATAACCACGTAGTCAAACAGGTCGATAGGACGGGTAACTGCCATACCGCACGCACCTTCGTTGAAGGGAGTGTAGGTTGCCCAGCCCCAGCTGTGGCTATAGCTGCCGTTATTGAAGCACTTGGCGTTTGCAGTCAAGGTATTCTTCAACCACTGAATGGCCTCTGCGGCTTCGGGAGTCTTCAGACCGTTGGTCCATTCCACGGTCTTGTCGGCATTGATATTATCAATGGTAGCCAACTGCATGCCGGTGGAAAGGTAAGTGGCGCGGAGCATGTGCTCGGGAGCCGCAGTCATACCCCAGACGCCGGAGGCTTCGTCGGTAGTCCCGACGATAATATCAACCATGGCGTAACGGTCCCACTCCTCGTTTTCCCAATATTCCTGAGGATCGGTCAAACCGGCGTTTTCCACCAAGGTCTTGTTATAAACGATTTGATAATAGGGGAGAGGAGTGCAGTCTACCCACAGAGCGGGAGCAACACCGTAGAAGGTTCCGCCTGCCATCATGGCTTCACGGGCGGTAATGGTTCCCCATTTTTCCGCATTCCAGAAATTGATGATGTCGTCTACTGCCAAAAGATCTTGGAGCAGAGATTCTTCCCCGCCGGTACCCAAGCATTTACGCAGGTAAGCGTTCTTGTGAGCGAAGACCAGGTCACCGCTGTTTTCCGCAAAGCGGAGCGCCTGCATCTGAGTTACGAAGCCACTTCCGTAAGCAATTTCGGAAAACTCAATGGTACAACCGTACAGTTCTTCCACTTCTGCGATGCGATCGGCAACCTGAAGACCCATATTAGAGTCCTGAGCGTATCCGAAGGGGTCGGATTCCGGTTCGTGCTGAATGATGATGTACTCTTTGCCTTCCGTTTCGTCCACGGGACGGTCGGGCATTACGTGAACCTCGTCACCGGGATTCGGAGTGGGGGAAGGATCCTTGAAAGGATTTTTGTCGCCGCCACCGCCGCTATCGGTGACATCACCGCCGCCGCTGCAAGCAGCAAGGGCGAACACCATCAGCAACACCAGCAACAAAGAAAGCAATCTTCTTGCAAGTTTCATGTGTGTACCTCTTTCAAAAATGGTTTTGCCCGCAAGGGCTCTTGTGTCTTATATTATATCAATTTATATTGCGTTTGTCAAGGTTTTTTTTCGGTCTTAAAAACCCCACACAAAAATTCGTCGGATTCACCAAAACGCAAAGGGGGTTTCTGTGCATTTTGACGGAATAAAAGAAAGGGTTTTTCTCAATATCCGGAGTGAAGTTCCAGGGAAGAATCCTTTTCCACCCATTCTTTCACCACGTCGATGACCCGGTATTCGGTGGGCGTGTCCCGAATCACCACCGTAGAAATGCCGGCGTTGATGATCAGACGCTTACACATGGAACAGGAATTGGTTCCCGCCACCAAAGAGCCGTCTTTGGGATCCCGGCAGACCATATACAGCGTAGCACCGATCATTTCTTCCCGAGGAGCCACGATAATGGCGTTTGCCTCGGCGTGTACCGAACGGCATAACTCGTAGCGCTCTCCGCTGGGAATGTTGTGTTTTTCCCGAAGGCACCAACCTAAATCGCAGCAATTCTGCCGCCCCCGGGGAGCGCCGTTGTAGCCGGTGGAGATGATGGTATCGTTTTTCACGATGACCGCACCGTAGGTCTTGCGCAGACAGGTGCTTCGCTCACAAACGGTACCGGCGATGTCGAGATAATAATTTTCTTTGTCTCTGCGGATCATACAATCCCTCCTTTGCTCCATTATAACATAAAACCCACCGTTAAATCAAGAAGAGGCGAGAATCGTTGCAAAAAAGTTACAAAAACCTCTTGACGGACGGCGATTTTCATGAGATAATGAAAAGAGGAAAGGAAGGATTCGCCATGAACAACGATTTTTGCACCCGCATCGACGGGTTTGTCCGTCAAACAATGAAAGGATATTTGCCCACGGCTACGGGAAATAAGATCATTCACGATCCCATTTGGGGCTCGGTGGTCTTCCACCCGTGGGAAGTACGGCTGATTGACTCACCTCTTTTTCAGAGGCTTCGGAACATCAACCAAGTGGGGCTGGCGGAATCCACCTATCCCGCGGCACGGCACACCCGATTTGAACATTCTTTGGGCACCGCCGCCGTGGCGTCCCGCATGGCAGAACAACTTGCCGCCGACTGCCGTCACCGTCCCGAAGTGGCGCAGGTCGTGGGAGAAGACGAGGTGCGCTTGGTTCGTTTGGCTGCCCTTTTGCACGACGTGGGACATTGCCCTTTTTCCCATTTGTCGGAAGCGGTCTACGGCTCCATGCCGGAATTCGCCCACGCCCGCGCTCTGGTCAAAGAGCAAACGGGGCAGGACGTTTCCCCCTCGCCTCACGAGATTTTGTCCTATCTCATCATCGTATCCGACGCCTTTGTGTCCTTCTTTTTCCGTCGCATTCAATACCCGGGAATCCACACAAAAAAACAGGCAAAAGAATTGCTTCAAAAAGCCGCAAACATGGTGGTAGGCGCCGTCAATTACGGCAAAGACGGGGCAAAGCACTCCTATTTGACCGCCGTGCTCAACGGAGATTTTGACGCCGATAAGTTGGACTACACCCAACGGGACAGTTACACCGCCGGCATTGCCCTGACCTACGGGGTGGAACGCTTTTTGTTGAAATTGGTTCTTTGTAAAGTAGGAGACAACGGCACGGTCGACTACCGTTTGGCAGTCACCTCCGACGCCCTTTCCACGGTAGAAGAATTGTTGTTCAACCGCTCTATGCTTTATCATTATATGTACCGCCATCAAAAAGTTTTGGCGGCGGAAGCGCAGATGCGAGACGCAATTTACGCCTTGGTTCGCGTGGGAAAAATCAAGCACCCCTGCGATTTTCTCTCTTTGAACGACCAAGAATTAAGCGCCTTGTATCATTCCAAAAAACGCCCCTTTGCCGACGACGGCGCCGAGACAAAAACCTTAGGCTCCATAATGCAAGCCTTCTCCCGCAGAACGCTGTTGAAGCGGGCGGCGGAGTTGTCCGACGACGTTTTTTCGGAAGAAGATAAAATAAGTGAAATGTTGCAAAACACCCTTGCTCAATTAAACGCAGTTCCCCACGATGCGCAGAAAAAAGAAATCCTTCGAAATTTGTGGGAGAGAAAAAATTCCGAGGCTCCGTATCCTCGGTACGTGGCAGATTACGTGGAATTTTTGCAAAAATGCACCTTCGAGGAGACCATTAAAGAAAGAAAGCGTATTGCCGCTTACATTGCCGCCGCCTATGAAAGCCACGGGAAGACGGTGGACTTCGACGCCCTGGATTTGGCAGTCTCCTTTCAACCGCCTCTGAAAACGGCATTGACCCTGACGGTGGCAGACAAGCAACGCAATCCCGTCACGGCGGAAAAAGCCCTGCGCCGCATCGAAGAATGGACGTCCACCTTCCACCGCAGTAAGTGGAGAGGGTATCTCTTCGTGGCACCCCACGTGGACAGAGCCTTGGCGGGCGAGGCGTTTCTGGATTATTTGACTAAACGATAACCGTATACAACAAATTCAAGAGCAAGATTGCGGGCAGCGATAAAATGCACCAAAGCGCCGAAAAATACGGACAAATCTGTCCCAAAACGTTGCCCCGCATTTGGGAATAATCCCATACGTTCATCTGAAATTTCAGATTGACCACGCAGCCGAAGCAAAACTCCACGGCGGTGATAATGACGGCACCTAACAGGCATTTAAAAGGAAGCGGAAGGGCGGAGAAAACGTCGTTGCAGAAAAAATTCAGCAACACCGCACAGGTTCCTCCCGCCAAAAACATGGTCCAATGCGTACGTCGGCGCCACCACAGTTCCAAGGTCTGGTAGACCGTGCCTCCCAACCAAAAGGCAAAGCAATAAAATAAAAATTCCACGACCATTCCACCTTTCGGGAATAGTATCTCCGAAAAAATGGAAAAAATCGTGGAATTTTTTGTTTTCTTTTGTTTAATTCCGACGCAGATTGACGCCCAAAATGCCGCCTAAGGCGCCCCCCGCGACTTCCACGGCGCAATAAGTCAAAAGAGACAGGGAAAGGTGTCCCAAAATTGCCGTCAGAATCAGATGCACCAAAAAGAGTTCCGCTCCGGCGCAAAGACCCAACAAAAGCCCCCGTTCTTTCCCCTTGACTGCCGCAAGAAGTCCTCCAACCGTCGCACCCAACAACACCGTCAGGTGGGCAAAAAGGGGAATGGCGCCATCGGGAACGCCCGCCGCCAAGAGCGCGGTAAACAAAAAGGCAAACAACGTCGCGGAAAGAAGGGCCGCCGCCCCTCCCAACAATACGCTTTTTCCCAATCGCGGGAAAACGCTTGCTTCTTGCTCCATAAAAAAATCCTCCCGAATACGTTCTTATTTTATACGTATGCGGGAGAAATTTTCTTAGAACTTTTTTATTCGGAAATGGTGTCTCGAGACTGAATTGCCCACTTGTGAATGGTCAGCCGGTCATTGTTGGCGCCGGTTTCGATGACGTACAACTCGCCGTCGTCTTTAATCTGACGAACGGTACCCACGATGCCGCCGATGGTGGTAACTTGGTCGCCCACTTCAATGGAAGAACGCATTTGTTCCGTTTCCTTTTGTTGTTTCTTCTGAGGACGAATCAGGAAGAAATAGAAGACCACGATAATGAGAGCAAAGGGAAGAATGGAGCCCAAAACCCCCCACAGGCTCTGCAAAGGAGTTTGTTCCGAAGCGCCGTTTGCCGCGTCGGTAGCAAGAAGGATAAGATTTGCAAGATTCATTGTATTTACCTCCGGTTTTTTTCAAAATTCACATTACGTCTATTATATGCATTAACTGTAAGATTTTAAAGGCAAAATTGGAAAGTTTTTCTTAACAATGGAGAAGCGGGGTGGTGTACTTTCTTTCCATAAGAAAAGAAAGTACCAAAGAAAAGCAAATTTCGGCAAATTACATTTGCCGAGAAAAAGGGAAAAAGAAAATTTCTTTTCAAACGCAAGCATTGCGTTTGCCGCAGCTTTTCTTTCTCTTGGTTCTTCTCTTTCTTTTCGCGAAAAGAAAGAGAAGAACACCCCATCAAATCCGCACGCCGTAGATTTCCCGTTTTTCGCGGTAAAAAGATTCGAAAGTTCCGTTGTCCAAATGGAAGCGAATGTCTTCCATCAACTTGTTGTAAAACCGCAGATTGTGAGCAACCACCAACCGTGCGCCCAGCATTTCGTCTGCCTTAATCAGGTGGCGGATATATGCCTTGGAGAAGGTCTGACAGGTGGGGCAATCGCAGGTTTCGTCAATGGGGGAATCGTCGTTTTTATATTTTTCGTTGTTGATATTGATGATACCCTTCGAGGTGAACAGATGGCCGTGGCGGGCGTTTCGGGACGGCATGACGCAATCGAAAAAGTCCACGCCCCGATGAACGGCTTCCAGAATGTTCACAGGCGTGCCCACGCCCATCAAATACCGCGGCTTGTCCTTGGGCATAAAGGGTTCCACCGCTTCAATGACCCGATACATCTCCGGTGCAGGCTCTCCCACCGCAAGACCGCCGATGGCGTATCCGTCCAATCCCAATTCGGCAATCTGCTTCATGTGTTTGACCCGCAAATCCTCATAGGTGCACCCTTGATTGATACCGAAAAGCATTTGGTTTTTGTTGATGGTCTCAGGCAGGGCGTTGAGGCGCGCCATCTCCTTTTGACACCGCACCAGCCAACGGAAGGTGCGCTCGCAAGAGCGCTTGGCGTAATCGTATTCCGCGGGATTTTCCACGCATTCATCAAAAGCCATGGCAATGGTAGAAGCCAAGTGAGATTGAATCTGCATACTCTCTTCAGGGCCCATAAAAATACGGTGTCCGTCCAAATGTGAGGCAAAAGTGACCCCTTCTTCGCTGATTTTCCGCAAGGACGACAGGGAAAAGACCTGAAATCCGCCGCTGTCGGTCAAAATCGGCTTGTCCCAACGAGTAAATTTATGCAATCCCCCTTGAGAGGCAACGATATCGTCCCCCGGACGCAGATGCAGATGGTAAGTGTTGCACAACAAGACCTGGGTTCCCAATTGGTTCAGGTCGGGCGCGGAAAGCCCCCCTTTAATGGCGGCGGCGGTGCCGACGTTCATAAACACCGGCGTTTCAATGGTCCCGTGCACCGTCTCAAAGCGCCCCCGACGGGCGGCACCTTCGGTTTTCAGTAATGTAAACATAAAAATCCTTTCTACAGGGAAAACAGCCCTGCGAACGTAAGATTAGCGGGGAAGCGTTCTTTCTTTTCACGAGAAAAGAAAGAACCAGCTACGGCATAAGTGTCGACCATCAAAAAACACTGCGCCTTCGGCTTGAATTTTTTGGGTCTCACTTAAAAGAAAAGCGTAGGTACGGCACAAGTACTTGTGCCGTAGAAAAAAAACCAAAACCATCCTCCGCTTTTCCGACGAATGCAATTCGTCGGTTTTGGCTTTCTTTTTGGTTCTTTTTCTTTCTCCCGAAAGAAAAAGAACACCCTTCGCTATTTTAAAAACATGGCGTCACCGAAGGAGAAGAAGCGATATTTTTCTTCCACGGCGTGGCGATAGGCGTTGAGCACGAACTCCCTCTGAGAAAAGGCGGAAACCAACATGATCAGGGTGCTTTCCGGCAAATGGAAGTTGGTGATAAGACGGTCGATGACGGCAAATTCGAAACCGGGATAAATGAAAATATCCGTATCACCGCTTTGGGCGGTCAAGGGCAATCCGTTGCGTCCGGCGGTCTCCAGCACCCGAGTCGCGGTCGTTCCCACGGCAGTCACCCGTCCTCCCGCCGCCTTGGTCTCGTTGATAAGGTCTGCGGTCTGTTGGGGCAAAATGTAATATTCCGAGTGCATTTTGTGGGTGGTGGGGTCTTCCACCTTTACGGGACGGAAGGTTCCCAACCCGACGTGCAGGGTGACGTATCCGATTCGCACGCCTTTTTCCTTCAATTTCCCCAGCAATTCGGGCGTGAAATGCAATCCCGCCGTGGGAGCGGCGACCGACCCTTCCGCTTTGGAATAGACCGTCTGATACCGTTCCGCATCGGCAAGTTTTTCATGAATGTAGGGGGGCAACGGAACTTCCCCCAAGGATTTCAGCGTTTCGGTCACGTCGCGTCCGTCGTCGGCGGCAAAGGAAATGACCCGATTTCCGTCGTCCAAAACCTTTGCAACGGTGGCGGTCAAATTTCCCAAAAGAAGCATCTGTCCTTCCCGAGCGTTACGCCCCGGTTTGACCAAGCACTCCCAAGTATCGTGGGCGTGAGGGCGAAGGAGAAAAATCTCCACAGAACCTCCCGTGGGGCGTTTTGCCTGCAGCCGCGCGGGAATCACCCGGGAATCGTTGACAATCAGGCAATCCCCCGGCTCAAAATATTCCAAAATATCGCTGAATTGACCGTCGGTATACTCCCCCGTCTTTCGGTCCAATACCAAAAGACGGCTGGCGTCCCGTTGTTGCAGGGGCGTCTGAGCAATCAACTCTTCGGGCAACTCATAAGAAAAATCCGAAAGCTTCATTTTGCAATCCTTTTTGTAAAATATACCCTATTATACCATATTTTTTCGCGGATTGCAAGATGAAGAACGCAAAATTTTGCATTTTGCACTGCCTCCCCCCAACTCAGAGTTGAGGGGGAGGGGGACCGCTTGCGGTGGTGGGGGTGAATTTTGCATTTTGCATTCCCCCGTCCCCCAATTTTGCATTTTGCATTGTGCATTTTGCACTTTGCATTGTGCATTGTGCATTTTGCATTTACCCCAACGCCACGTCCAACGCCATCATCAGGGAAAAACCCGCACCGAAAAAGACGGTACCCAGGTTAGAAACGTCTCCTTCCGCCATTTCGGGAATCAACTCTTCCACCACCACGAATATCATGGCGCCGGCGGCAAAGGATAAAAGTACCGGCAGAGCGGGGGTAATCAATTTGGCAAAAAGAAGGGTCAGCGCCGCACCCATAGGCTCCACAATGCCCGACAAAACGCCCATTCCGAAGGCTTTGCTTCGGCTCATTTTCTCGGCGCACAGAGGCAGAGAAATTACGGCGCCTTCGGGGAAGTTTTGCAGAGCGATGCCCACCGCCAACGCCACCACCGTCGCCCCGGTGATACCCGATTCTGCCTGTAAAAATCCCGCCAAAACCACGCCCACCGCCATGCCCTCGGGCAGATTGTGCAACGTGACTGCCAACACCAATTTCGACGTGCGTTTCAATGGACTTTCCGGCCCTTCCGTCAGTCCGTTTCCCAAATGTAAATGAGGAATAATTTTATCCAACAACAGCAAAAAACCAAAGCCAAGCCACAAGCCCGAAACGGCGGGCAAAAAAGCAAAAGCGCCCAGATGCTCCGACCGCTCCATGGCGGGAATTAACAGGCTCCAGACCGACGCCGCCGTCATAACGCCCGCGGCAAAACCCGTCAGAGCCCGACGGACGGACGACGTCAAATTTTGTTTCATAAAAAATACGCAAGCGGCTCCCAATACCGTTCCCAAAAACGGCAAAAGAAGTCCCACGGTCAGTTCCATAGACATTCTCCTTTCGTCTACGACAGAATATGCAGAACGAAAGAGAGGGGTTCGGAATAGAATGGAACAGCATCTTACATGGGAGGGCCTATGAAACAACTGCTTTTTCAGGGGTGCGCAACGGCGCTTGTGACCCCGTTTTTTTCCGACGGCGCCGTGGATTTTGAAACCTTAGGACGGCTCATTGATTTTCAGATTGCCGCAAAAACCGACGCCATCGTCTCCTGCGGAACCACGGGAGAGAGCGCCGTTATGAGTGAAAAAGAACGGTTAAGCGTTATAGAATACACCCTATGGAAAACGGCGGGCAGAATTCCCGTCATTGCGGGCACGGGCACCAACAATACCGCCCAATCCGTCTCTTTAACCAAAAGCGCGCAACTGCTGGGGGTCGACGGAATCTTGGCGGTCTGTCCCTATTACAATAAGCCGACCCAAGAAGGAATTTTACGTCATTATCAAGCCTTGGCGGATTGCGGGTCGCCCTTGATTTTGTATCACGTACCGGGACGGACGGCAAGCGGGATTTCCCCCGAAACGCTGAAAATTCTGTCTCAACACCCCAATATCGTGGGGCTGAAAGACGCGGGTGGGTCGTTACAGGCGGCGGCACGGGTACGGTATCTTTGCGGAGACGACCTGCCCCTCTATTCGGGAGACGACGGTTGCATCGTTCCTTTTTTGTCCATCGGCGGAAAAGGGGTTATTTCTGTGGCGTCCAATCTGTTGCCGTGGGCGGTTCACCGCCTCTGTCAGCGGTGGTTTGAAGGGGATATTGCCGAAGCGGAGCGGTTACAATTACGGTTAATCCCCCTCATTGACGCCTTGTTCCGCAAGTCCAATCCCATTCCCGTCAAGGCGGGATTGGAAGCCTTGGGATTCCCCCAACAGTTCTTGCGTCTGCCCCTTTGTGCCCTTTCGGAACCTGAAAAACAAGAGGTAAAAGACGCCCTCGCCCCTTGGCTTGAGGAGGAGATTGTATGAAATTTAATTTGGAAGAAACGGTGACGGGTGCCGATTTTCGCCCCAACGCCACCTTGCTGACCTTTCCGAGGGCGTCTTTGGAAGAAGTGCTGCTCCGTCTGACGGAACACGGCACCCTGGCCGACCCCTTTTCCGACGACGCAGAGACGGGAACCATGGCAGTCTTTTTCGAGGGAGCCCTGCCGACCCTTCCCCCGCAAGTCCTTGCAACGACGGGATTTTTCCGTTTTACACTCCGAGGAATGCGTCTGATCCAAGGCACGGGATTGGCGGCGTTGTGGTCTTCTCTTTTGGCAGACAAGGGCATCGCCGTGCCCCTGTCTTGCGGAGACTGTAACGGCATCACCCAATACCTTGCCGAGGCGCACCGCCCCGCCGTGGAAGAGTTGCTCCGCAAGACCTTTGGGATTCAAAGCCTATAATGCGTCATATCCCCCGCCCTGCGGGGGATATAATGTTATGATTCAAGGAAAATTCTGAAAAAACCGCTTGCTTTTTTTGTCGAAATGTGTTATAATGTAGATAATTGTGTCACAATTGTATGAAACCCACGGAGGCGACTATGAAAAATTACGTGATTTTGGCAGACCTGACCTGCGATTTGTCCAAGGAACTGAGAGAAGAATTCGGCGTGACCGATTACGTACAAGGACATATCACCGTTGACGGACAGGAATATCAGACCCGTTTGGATTGGGATTTGATTTCTCGAGAGGAATTTTATCAGAAATTAAGCGATAAAAAAGTAAAAATCACCACGGCACCCCCCAACTTGGAAGAATATTG
>JAZSJP010000127.1:0-2262 GCA_045534395.1 Eubacteriales bacterium
TCCATTTGTCATACCGCTGCCAAGATCGGAGGTGCCAACTAATGGTCGTATTTGATAAACCCCATGCTCTGACCGGTGCTCCCATGCACTATTGCCCCGGCTGTACCCACGGGATCGTTCACCGTCTCGTCGCCGAGGTCATTGACGAATTGGGCATCGAAGGAAAAACCATCGGCGTTGCCCCCGTCGGTTGCTCCGTTATGGCTTACAATTATTTTGCCTGCGATATGATCGAGGCGGCTCACGGACGTGCACCCGCCGTTGCTACCGGTGTCAAGCGTGCCGATCCGGAAAATCACATTGTCTTTACTTATCAGGGAGACGGTGACTTGGCTTCCATCGGTATGGCGGAAACGGTTCACGCCGCCGCCCGGAATGAAAACATCACCGTAATCTTCATCAACAACGCCATTTACGGTATGACCGGCGGACAGATGGCTCCCACCTCTCTCCCCGGACAGGTGACTCAGACGTCCCCATACGGACGCGACACGAACCATTGCGGATTCCCCATTAAGGTCTGTGAATTGCTTTCCGAATTGGACGGTCCCGAATATCTGACCCGCGTTACCGTAAACAGCGTCAAAAATATCAAAGCAGCCAAAGCCGCCATTAAAAAGGCGTTCCAAAATCAGATGGACGGAAAGGGATTCTCTTTGGTAGAAGTTCTTTCTTCCTGCCCCACCAATTGGGGTATGACGCCGCAAAAGGCTTTGCAATGGATTGATGAAAAAATGATTCCCTACTATCCCTTGGGAGTTTACAAAGACAGAAGCGCCGCAAAGGAGGAGACGAAATGAGCACGAAACAGTTTTTGTTCTCCGGCTTCGGCGGTCAAGGAATCCTGTTTGCCGGAAAATTCATTGCCTATAAAGGTTTGATGGACGGAAAGAACGTCAGTTGGCTTCCTTCTTACGGTCCGGAAATGCGCGGCGGTACCGCTTCTTGCGGTGTCATCGTCGGTGATGAATCGGTGGGCTCTCCCATTGTTTCCCGCCCCGACGTGTTGGTCACCATAAATCTTCCTTCTTTGGATAAATACGAGTCTTCCGTGGCTCCCGGCGGAATCATCTTCGTGGATTCCACTCTGGTATCCCGCGCCGTCAACCGCACCGACGTAACGGTCTATCCCGTGCCTGCCACCCAAATGGCAAGCGACAACAAAATCCCCACCCTTGCCAACATGATTTTGGTGGGTAAGATTCTCAAAGTTCTCAACGAATTTGACGAAGACGGCGTGCGTGCCGCTTTGGGGAAGGTCATTTCCGCCAAGCGTGCCGATATGCTGGAAGTAAATCTCAACGCCATGAAATTGGGCGCAGAATATTGAAAGGAAACGGCTATGTTGAATATTTCCGTAACGAAAACCACCGCCCCCAAGGAAAAGCCTGAGGCTTCCACCCTTGGTTTCGGGAAGTTTTTTACCGACCACATGTTTATGATGGATTATTCCCGGGAAGAAGGCTGGCACGATGCTCGCATCGTTCCCTTTGCCAATATTTCCCTGCACCCCGCTTCTACGGTGTTGCATTACGGTTCTGAAATTTTCGAAGGATTGAAAGCATACCGCCGTGCCGACGGAAAGGTTCAGTTATTCCGTCCCATGGAAAATATCCGCAGATTGAACAATTCTGCGGAGCGCCTCTGCTTGCCTCAGATCCCCGAAGAAGACGCCTTCCAAGTATTGAAGGCATTCGTGGATATAGAGCAGGATTGGACTCCTTCGGCGCCCGGAACGTCTCTGTATCTCCGTCCTTTTTTGTTCGGAAACGATGAGACTTTGGGCGTTCACGCCGTTCATAACGCTACTTTCGTTATCATCGCTTCTCCCGTGGGAAGCTATTACAAGGAAGGCATCAATCCCGTCCGTATTATGATTGAGGACGAGGACGTCCGCGCCGTTCGCGGTGGTACCGGATATGCAAAATGCGGCGGAAACTACGCCGCCAGCAACCGTGCCGGAGAACGGGCAGAGAAGAAGGGATATTCCCAAGTTCTGTGGCTGGACGGTGTGGAACGCAAATATATCGAAGAAGTCGGCGCCATGAACGTTATGTTCAAAATTGCCGGCGAAATCGTCACGCCCATGCTTTCCGGCTCCATTCTACCCGGTATTACTCGGAAATCTTGCCTGGAAGTCCTACGCAAGGAAGGATACAAGGCCAGCGAACGACTATTGAGCATTGACGAGCTTGAAAAAGCTCTTGCCAACGGAACCTTGGAAGAAGCCTGGGGTTGCGGTACCGCCGCCGTGGTTTCTCC
>JAZSJP010000229.1:0-4811 GCA_045534395.1 Eubacteriales bacterium
GTGTAATCCATCTTGGAAAACACAAACACTACCAAAAGACCGACACAAATACCTACGATCTGGATCATCATAACGTGATCGTGGTTGCTGGCGGTGGCGGTGGCGGTATTTACGGCAAGCAACCCGAATCCGGCAAGGAGCAAGGCAACAAACAAGAGCCCCTTATCCAGGGACGCAAAATATTCCGAAACGGAGAAGGACAGATCTCCCAAACGGCGTTTCATTGCAAGGCTCCTCTCTAACTTAATCAGTTATATTATAAAAGAAAAATAACGGTTTGTCAAGAGTATCGCACGCATATTGCGAAATAGTTTAAAATATAAATAGACATAACGTCTTTGGAGGAAACAAATGCGAACGAAACAAAAAGAATCTCTCAAACAAATCACCATCGTCACCTTGGCTTTATTTGCCGTCACGGTAGCCCTTTCGGGAATCGTAGGACTAATTCCCGAAGAACAAAGCACCCAAGCCGCCGTCATTACGGAAGAACCGGTTTTTGCGGAAGAAGTATTTTCCGTACTTCCGCAAGAAGAACCCGTAGCGGTGTTTGCAGGATTTCAGGCACCGCTGACGGGAAGGATCTCTTCCCCTTACGGATACCGAAGCGATCCCTTTTCGGGGGTATTGAAGTATCATAAAGGCGTTGATATTGCCGTTGCGGAAGGAACGGAAGTTTGCGCCGTTGCAACGGGAACGGTAACAGAATCGGCGTACAACGGAATCGGGGGGAATTACGTGGTGATCGATCACGGAGCCGGTCGGGAAAGTTATTACGGACACTTGCAGACGCGAACCGTAGCGAAGGGAGATTCCGTAGCGGGCGGAGAGATCATCGGTCTTTCGGGGAAAACGGGAAAAGTAACGGGAGCGCATCTGCATTTTCAGTTATCTTACAGCCAAAGAACCGTTGATCCGGAAAAATATTTGGATCTATTATCATGAAACGTTTTAAGATTCATCCTACGGCATTTTTGGCGGCACTTTTCCCTTTATTTGGGATTTTAACGTGGGAACAAACAGGTCTTTTGTGGTTGAGTGCCGCATTACATGAAGGGGCGCACGTCGGAGCCTATCGCCTCTGCGGAATCAGTATGGAGAAAATTCAAATTCTTCCCTTTGGAATCTGCGCCGTACCAAA
Organism: Eubacteriales bacterium; assembly: GCA_045534395.1. Classification (GTDB taxonomy): domain Bacteria; phylum Bacillota; class Clostridia; order Oscillospirales; family UBA644; genus RGIG995. Next base: position 1,142 of record JAZSJP010000229.1, read on the forward strand.
AGACGAATATAAAATATCCCCCGAAAACGAAGTGTTTTGCGCGGCTTTGGGTCCCATGGTAAATTTGCTGATCGCGGCACTGTTGTTGGCATTTCCCTTTTCTGCGGAAAACGAGACGGTGCGGTATCTTTTATATTGTAACGCGGCATTGTTTTTCATTAACAGTCTTCCGATTCTTCCCTTAGACGGCGGAAGAGTCTTATACTTTTCTTTTGCGCGGAAATACGACGCTGCGCGATGCGAGAGAATCTGTTACCGATGCGCCTTGCTTTTATTGATTCTTCTTTTGTTTCCCGTCTGCACAACCTTTTTCGTTGATAAAAACCCTTCCTTGGCGCTGATTTGGGGATATTTGACGGTATATACGGTTCTTCGACGAGGTTCTGTATGAATTTTTTCCGACTTTTCCGTGAAAGGGATTGAAAATGTAAAAATTATATGATATAATATACACTGTATACTTATGGAAAGGAGTGCCGGCATGAGCGCACCTTTATCGCTTCATCAAGTCAAGGTTCTGATTCTTTATACCGTAGACGGAACGCCGGGACCCGTTCCGAGACACGTAATTGAAACGTCCCTTGCCTTGTGCGACGTGAACGTTTTTTCCATTCAGGAAGCGTTATACGATTTAATTGAAAACGAAAATCTCGTGCAAAAGTATGACGAAAACGAAATTCCGTATCTTTTCTTGACCTCTCAGGGGAAAATTGTAGTGGAGCCTTTGCGAAAAGACGCCCCTCTCTCCTACCGGGAAAAAGCCCTTGCCTTTGCAGCAGCGGAAATGACGAAACTGCGTACGGAGATTGGTGTGGAAGCCACCGTAACGCAAGCAGAACACGGAAAAGAAGGGGAATTCGCCTGCAATATCAATCTTTCCGATGAAGGAATTACCATGCTGGGCTTGACGCTGTACTCTCCCAACAAATTGCAAGCGGAGATGATGGCGGAACGGTTCCGCAAAAATCCATTGGATATTTACCGTAAAATTCTTTATATTATGACCGGCACAGACGAAGCAAAAAAGGAGGATTGACGTGAAAAAGGACAAGTTGTTTCGGGAAACCGCCTTCGGCGGATATAAAAGAGAAGACGTTCTCAGTTATATTGACGCCACCGACATTGCCCATCGGACGGCAATGGACGAATTGAACGACCGTATTTTGGAATTAAACGAAGGTCTGGCGGAAGCCGCCCGCAAAAATGAGGCTTTGGAAAAGGAATTGGAGATCAAAACCGCCTTTGCCGCAGAGGGAGAAGCCTTAAAAGAACAAATTGCCGAAAAAGACGCGCAGATCGAGGAATTGATTACCCGTTGTCAAGAATTGACCGCTCAGACCGATTCCGTAGTCCAAAAATGCGAAGAACTGACGGCTCAAGTGGAAGCGGGAAAGCAGGGATTTTCCTGTGAACACCTTCAGGGTGGAATTTGCGCCGCCGTATCGGAAAAAGCGGATCAAATCCTGAAAGAAGCATCGGAAGAAGCAAAACGTAAGATCGCAGCCGCGGAAGAACAAGCGTCGGGAATTCTTTTGCACGCTCGTATGGAAGCCCAATCCATGATTACCGAAGCGGAAGGACAAACCGAAGCGTTGGCGCGTCAGGTTTCCGACGAAGCTCATGAGATTATCACCATGACCGTCAAGGAAGCCAAGGAGATCATCGGAGCCGCAAAGGTACAAGGCGACGTGATTCTCTCGGATTCCGCACGTTCCATCGGAAAGATTAAAGGCAATCTTTCGTCCATGCAATTGGTAGTGAAAAATATTGAAAACGAATTGAAATCCGCAAGAGAATCTCTTTCGGACAGTATTCTGAAAAAGGAAGGCTGATACATGAATAAGAAAACAAAGTTGGCGGTACGCATCGTTTGTATGATTTTGGCTCTTGCCATGGTGGCATCGTTGGCATACACGTTTTTGTACTTTATTTTTATGGTTTGATAAAACACAAAAAACATCCTGCTTCAAGCAGGATGTTTTTATTAAAATATTTTGTTGACGCTACCTTTAAACATGGTGAGTTCCCCGGGAAGGTCTCCGTCGGAAGGTAGCGTTTCATAGATTTTAAAGCCATTGCGTTCAAAGGCTTTTTTTGCCCGTTCATTGTAATCAAAAATGCCATAAGCAAAGAGATGGGAACAGGACGTGTTCTCGAAGCAAAAACGGCACAACAAGCCGATGGCGCGGCTTCCGTAAGTTTTCCCCCAACAATCAGGCTCGCCGATCATAATATCTACGCGGCGGCAATCGGTAGAACTGCCCAAGGGTTCGGGAAAGGGAGATTTTATGGGTTGCACACGACATTCCCCTATGGTTCTTCCTTCTACGGAAATCATAAAACAATCGGCTTTTTGGGACAGTGACGAATACATGGAAGAAACTTCCTCTTCCGAATAGGGATCCACGTCGCCTTCGCTGAAATGAAGAACGTCGGGGTTTGCATTCCATTTGGTAAGAAGGGGAATATCTTCATCGGTCATGGGTCGAAGCTCAATGACGTCGTCGGAAAAATATTTGATATGAGTGCGAATCAGAGACATATTTTTCTCCTTTGGGAAAAAATCCAAGGACGAACGTCCTTGGATTTTATTTGCGTATAAATCAAGAGCCGGAGCTGATGTCGTAAACTGTACCCCATTGCCGACCGAAATAATGGCAGTCGGTTTCCGAGGGAAGGAACAGGTCAACAATATTGCCCTTGATGGCACCGCCGGTATCTTTGGCATAGCAATAGCCGTAAACGAAGCCGTTATTCAACACCACGTAAAGATACGAGTGCATGGGAATGACGCTTCTGTCCACTGCTACGTAGCCAACCTTTGCGTGAGCACCGGAGGCTGTGAGGGAAGGACCGGACTCGTTATAGGTGTACGCCGTAAACTGACAATCCAGCTTTTTGACGTAACTTGTGGGAGCACCGCCGCCCAGATTCAATAGGTGCGATGCGTCCACGTAGACCACGGCATTCTTGGGCTTGGAAATCACCTTGGAAGACACCTTGGTGGTTTCGACGACTTCGCCGTCGACCATCTTGATGCGAGAGGTAACTTCACGGATCCCGGGAGTTCCCGCCGTATTCTTCAGTCTGGAAGCGTATTTCCCGTTCAGCGCGGAAGAAAGAGCGTAGGAAACAAGAATTTGCCGGGTTTCATAAGGAATGGATTCGCGTTCGGTAACTTCCTTGTAGGTCACGCGACCTACTTCGACCGACATATCCGCCGTCAATTCCGCAGACAGCTCGTGATTGACCGTATCTTCCGCATTGAGATAAACGTCGTTGCGGTAGAGAAGGTCCAAAACCGTCTGCTCGTCCTTTTTGTCGTAGCAATGAGTATACTCTTCACCGTCGACTTTCAGATGGACGAGGTAGGAATTATTTCCGCTGACGACAATTTCTTGTGCTTTGGCGTCTTTGGAAAATGCTGTGATATGCCCGGTCAAACAAGCGGAGGCATCGGAATCCGTTTCGGACGCAAACATAACGATGCTGCACACCGAAAGAAGGATCACCGTCGCAATCAGAGACACGAGCTTAAAGAGCACGCGCCGATCCGAAAGGACACAACGCCAGCGAATGTTTTTCGGAATTATCTTCATTGAAACACCACCGTAGTAATTGTTTTGTCACGATCTATATGAACCTACCCGCAAAAACGGAATAGGGTTAT
>JAZSJP010000132.1:0-6528 GCA_045534395.1 Eubacteriales bacterium
CGTTTTCTCCTAAAATAAATAAAAAAATGCATAATGAGAGAGCCGAAACTTCCCATTATGCATTTATGCGCGGATTATTCTGCGGGGTTGGGAGCTCCAACGGGGCAAGCACCGGCGCAAGCACCACAGTCAATGCAATCATCTGCGTTGATGACGAATTTGCCGTCCTTTTCAGAGATAGCGCTGACGGGGCATTCATCGGCGCAAGCGCCGCAAGCGATGCATTCATCGGAAATCTGATAAGCCATGGTAAGTACCTCCTTAAATGTTCGGTATCGTTTTGATACACATATTGAGTATATTATAGCACGATTTTTTTCATTCGTCAAGGGCTAATTCCAAATTTTTCGTCAAATTTAGAAAAAATACCTCAAACGATGCGATTTTTCGTCTCGCCGCCGTAGAAAGAAGTCACGTTTTTTGCCATTTCCCGCACACAGCGGTTGCGAGCCTCTGCGCTTCCCCACGCCATGTGAGGGGTGAAGCACACGTTGTCCCGACCTAAAATGCGAGTAAAAGGATGAGTTTGCGGGAACGGTTCCACGGAATAGACGTCAACGCCAAGCCCGCCCAATCTTCCCTGTTCTATAGCTTCGGTCAACGCTTCTTCATCGGTGACGGCGCCCCGGGCAACGTTAATGACGATGGCGCCGGGTTTCATTTGAACGATTTGCTCCCGGGAGATCATACCGCGGGTGGTATCGTTCAGGGGAACGTGAAGAGAGATAATATCGGCGCGCTTACACAGATCGTCCAAAGAGACCTGTTCGTAGCGGTCGTCTGCCTTTCTGCGGCACATTAAGACCTTACACCCCATGGCTTCGGCGACCTTAGCGACCTTACCGCCGATGCCGCCGCCCCCAACAACGCCCCAGGTAAGGGACGAAATTTCGTGGTAGATGGGGGTCAATTTGTTGGCAACTCCTGAGGCGGAGTAAGAGCCGTCGGACACGAAGCGGTTGTATTCGGGCAAATGTGTCACCAAAGAAAGCGCCATGGCTAAGGTCAACTGTGCCACGTTGTCGGAAGAATAGCCGGGGACGTTGCACAAAGCGATTCCGTGGGATCTGCAATATTCCGTGTCGATATTGTCATATCCCGTGGCGGCAACACAGATGAGCTTCACCGACGTTCCTTTAAGATTGGTTTCGTTGAGTTTGATCTTATTAACCACGACCACGTCGGCGTCGGTGATGCGAGGATTGACGTATTGAGGCTCCGTGGTGGCGTATTCTGCAGTTTCGCCCAAGGCACGCAAGGGGGAAAGATCCGCGTCTGTGCCTAAGGTTGCGGCGTCCAAAATTGCAATTTTCATATTACACCTCGATTCTGAAATTTATTATAACATATTTTGGAAAGAATGTCAATTTGTTCCCGAAAATATTGTGTTGAATAAAGAAAGGGAGAAATAAAAAACTAAAATTGAAACGAAAGGAGGAAATTTTATGTTTCATCACGAAAAAATGTTATTTCATCCGGTATCGGTGGAGCGTCCGAACCCTCAATACGCCGTTTTGATGCAAGAACAATTAGGCGGCGGAAACGGCGAATTGAAAGCGGCAATGCAGTATATGTCTCAAAGTTTTCGCATCAAAGATCCGAAGATCAAAGATTTGTTTTTGGATATTGCGGCGGAAGAATTGGGGCACATGGAGATGGTTGCTCAGACCATTAATTTATTAAACGGGCATGAAGTTGCGGCGGCTTCGGTACCGGCGGGAGAAATTCAAACCCACGTACAGTTGGGGTTAAATCCCGGGCTTATCAACGCATCGGGATATTCCTGGACGGCGGATTACGTGACGGTGACGGGGGATTTGTGCGCGGATCTTTTGAGCAACATTGCCTCGGAACAACGGGCAAAGGTAGTTTACGAATATTTGTACCGTCAGATCAACGACAAAAAGGTGCGGGAAACCATCGACTTTTTGCTGAATCGGGAAGAAGCACACAATCAAATGTTCCGTGATGCCTTTAACGAAGTTCAAAAATGCGGCTCGAACTGTGATTTCGGAACCACCAAGGCAGCGAGAATGTACTTCTCTCTGTCGGAGCCGGGACCCAACGCTTTTGCCGGAAACGACGTCAAACCGGTGGAATTTTCAAAATAACAACGCGTTGGCGCGTGCACCGTCAGACGGCAGACCGTCTGACGGCGTTGCGGCAAAGCCGCAACGGAAAAGGGACAGCCCCCGCCGGGGGCTGTCCCTTTGCGCACGCAGATACGCAGATCAAAAAATTAAAAATTACAGGTTCTACCTGCAACTTCGGGCATAGAGTGAAATTTCGGAGCACTGCGAGCAAGTTCTCTCATGAATTTCAAAAAAGTAAGAAGATGTACCTTGCATTATAAAAAATGTCAAGAAAACGGACTTGATATTTGAATCGGGATATGGTATACTGTAAGAAAGAACGTACTTGGAGGGTATATGAAACAGAACCATCGAGGAAGATTTTTTGCGGCACTGACAATTTTCAGCCTCACGGGGCAAATTGCTTGGGTCGTGGAAAACATGTATTTCAACGTATTTATTTACAAAATGTTCCACGCATCGGCGGAGCAGATTTCCTTTATGGTCTCGGCATCTGCCGTGGCGGCAACGGTGACGACGCTTTTGATGGGAGCGTTGTCCGACAAGTTGGGGAAACGGAAAGTCTTTATTTGCGGCGGCTACGTTTTGTGGGGACTTTCGATTTTATCCTTTTGCCTGGTGCGGGAAGATATTATCGGCGTACTCTTCCCCATGGCGGCGTCGGTCTCTGCCGTGGGCGTCACCTTGACGGTGATTTTGGACTGCGTCATGACCTTTTTCGGCTCGACGGCAAACGACGCCTGCTTTAACGCTTGGCTCACCGACGTGACCGACGACAGTAACCGAGGAACGGCGGAAGGAATCAACGCCATGATGCCTTTGGTGGCGATTTTGGCGGTCTTCGGCGGCTTTATGAGTTTTGACCTGAATCAATCGGGCAGTTGGACGCTGATCTTCTTAATCATTGGAATTGCCGTTATTTTGATTGGTATTTTGGGCATTTTTCTCATCAAAGATCCCGTGTTGAAGACGGCGGAAAATCAGAATTACTTTAAAAATATCTTTTACGGATTCCGTCCTTCGGTCATCAAGGAAAATAAGCGGCTTTATCTGTGCCTGACTGCCTTTGCTTTGTTTGGAATTTCCATTCAGATCTTTATGCCGTATCTGATTTTGTACTATACCGTTTCTTTGAAAATGGACAATTACGTGCTGATCATGGCGCCCGCCATTCTCTTGGCGGCGGTATTCACGGCTCTGTGGGGTCGGGTCTACGATAAAATCGGGTTTCGCAAGTCGGTTCTTCCCTCTTTGGGATTGTTGGGCGTGGGATACGCGATTTTGATCTGCTTCCGCTCCACGGTTCCCGTCTTTTTGGGTTCTCTTTTGATGATGTGCGGATATCTGTCGGGCATGGCGGTCTTCGGGGCGGTGTTGCGAGATTATACACCGAAAAACCGCTCGGGAATGTTCCAAGGATTGCGCATTGTGGGACAGGTCTTGATTCCCGGCATCATCGGTCCCGTCATCGGCTCTGCCGTGTTGAAAAACGCGGAAACGGTCATCAACGACGACGGAACGTCGTCTTTCGTTCCCAACGAAAACATTTTCTTGGCGGCGTTGGCGGCGGCGGTGGTTCTTTCCATTTATTTGATTCCCCTGTTGCGAAGCATGAAAAAGGAGCGCTGAGATGAAAAACGAATCTTTTGTTTCTCTTTTCACGCAAGAAGGCGAAGGACTTTCGGGGCAACCGTGGAACGTTTATCCCCGTCCCCAAATGAAGGTGGATTCCTTTTTCTGTCTCAACGGAGAATGGGATTTTTACGTCAACGACGGAGAAAAAGAGACGATTTTGGTTCCCTTTCCCCCGGAATCGGTTCTTTCGGGAATCGGGCGGAGATTGGGGAAATTTCCCGCAGTAAAATACAAGCGCACCTTTACTTTGCCCGAGGGATTTGTAAAAGGGAGAGTGTTTCTCCATTTCGGCGCCTGCGACCAGACGACGGGGGTGATTTTAAACGGTCACGAAGTGGGTACCCACGTGGGCGGGTACGACGCATTCTCTTTTGACGTTACCGATTTTTTACAGGAAGAAAATCACTTGACCGTCGGGTGTATCGACGATTTGGAATCTCATATCCTTCCCTACGGAAAACAACGGGAAAAGCGGGGCGGAATGTGGTACACGCCCGTGACGGGAATCTGGCAAACGGTGTGGTTGGAAAGCGTTCCGACGGAATATATTCACGCTTTGAGCATCGATACGGGCGCGGATTTTGTGAAGATTACGGCACAAGGCGTTACGGAAGGCACAGTTACGGTACAAACGCCCGAGGGAGAAATTACGGCACAGTTACAAGATGGAAGCGCCCGCATTTCTATTGAAAATCCGCGGTTGTGGTCGCCGGAAGATCCGTATTTGTATGAATTTTCGGTGATGGCGGGAGAAGATTGCGTTTCTTCGTATTTTGCCCTGCGCACCTTGGAAATCAAGACGGTGGACGGTCTTCCCCGTTTGTGTCTTAACGGAAAACCGTATTTCTTCCACGGTCTTTTGGATCAGGGATATTACAGCGACGGCATTTACACCCCCGCATCTCCGGAAAATTACACCCGAGACGTTGCGGAAATGAAAGCATTGGGATTCAATACCTTGCGAAAACACATTAAGGTGGAGCCGGAGCATTTTTATTATGAGTGCGACCGATTGGGCATGATCGTTTTCCAAGACATGGTAAACAACGGTCACTATTCCTTTTTCCGAGATACGGCACTTCCCACCGTGGGCATAAAAAGTCTTCCCGACCGTTGGTTCCATGGGGATAAAGCGACCCGAACCTGTTTTCTTCAGGGAATGGAAGCGACGGTGAAACAGTTGTACAATCACCCTTGCATCTGCTATTGGACGATTTTCAACGAAGGATGGGGACAATTTAACGCCGACGAAGTCTACAAAAAATTAAAGGTGTTGGATTCTTCCCGTTTTATCGACGCAACGTCGGGGTGGTTCCGGCAAAAGAAAAGCGACGTGGAAAGTTTGCACGTGTACTTTAAGCCGGTGAAAATCAAGGCCGGAAAACGTCCCGTGGTTTTATCGGAGTTCGGGGGGTATTCCTATCAACCCCAAGGACACGTATTCCACCCGGGAAAACCTTACGGGTACCGATTTTTTGAAAAAAGAGACGATTTCGAAGACGCCCTTATTCAGTTGTACGAAAGAGAAATCATTCCCGCTCTTAGCCAAGGATTGTGCGGGGCAATCTACACGCAGGTGTCCGACGTGGAAGACGAGACCAACGGGTTGTTGTCCTACGACCGAAAGGTACTGAAAGTCTCCCCCGAACGAATGGCGGAACTTGCGAAAAAATTAAAACTGTGATAAAAAAATCGCCCTCGATTTGAGGGCGATTTTTTATGTTAAAACTTAGTCTTTTTTGCGATTTGCAAGGGTGGTGAGAAGCCATAGAACGGCAATCATCAACACCAAACTGACACCGAGAACGATCCAAACGTTTTGGACGAATCCCGCCAACAGATAACCGACCAAAGAAACTGCGGCAACGGTCATGGCGTAGGGCAATTGGGTGGAAACGTGGGTCACGTGGTCACACTGCGCACCGGTGGACGACATAATGGTGGTATCGGAAATGGGCGAGCAATGGTCTCCGCAAACGGCACCGGCAAGGCACGCGGAAATACAGATAATAACCATAGCGGGAATTCCGCCTGCATCGGAAACGGAAGCCAAGTCTGCTTCAAACACACCGGTAACGATGGGAATAAGAATTCCGAAGGTTCCCCAAGAGGTCCCCGTGGCAAATGCCAAAAGTACGGCAACCAAGAAGAGAATGGCAGGCAGCAGAATGCGAATGGCGGTAAACTGTTCCACGACGCCGGCAACGAAGGTAGAAGCGCCCAAAAGACCGGTCATGCTCTTCAATCCCCAAGCGAAGGTCAAAATCAGAATGGCGGGAACCATTTGCTTGAATCCTTCGGGAATGGAAGACATACAATCTTTAAAGGAAAGAACCTTGCGGCAGAGGAAGTAAACCACGTTGAGAATCAAGGCGGCCACCGAGCCGAGTGCAAGACCGTAAGAGGCATCGCAGTTGGCAAAGGCATCGATGATGGTAGTACCGTCCCCGGCAAAAAGTCCACCGGAATAGAGCATGCCGAGAACGCAGAAGACGATTAAGATCACCACGGGGAGAATCAGGTCGATGACCTTTCCTTTTTCGTTGGCTTTTTCATTTACGTCTTCACTCACGTCGGCGTGAATTCCGGAGAAAATATCACCGTTTTTGGCGTTCAGCTCGTGCTTGCGCATGGGTCCGAAGTCTTTGCCGGAAAGGGCGATAAAGAGAACCATGGCAATGGTCAAAAGAGCGTAGAGGTTGTAAGGAATGGTGCGGATAAACAGAGCGATGCCGTTGATATCGGCGCCGTTGGCGTCCTGTACCGTACCGCTGACGGCGGCAGCCCAAGAAGAAATGGG
>JAZSJP010000180.1:0-1569 GCA_045534395.1 Eubacteriales bacterium
GACGTTTATATCAACGTCATCGGCGGGTTGCGTCTCGACGAGCCGGCGGCGGATTTGGGCGTTGCCGTGGCGATTATTTCGGCGGCAAAAGACTTTATCTTGCCGGAAAAGACGTTGTTCATCGGAGAGATCGGGCTTGCGGGAGAATTGCGTGCCGTTTCGGGTATTGAAAAACGGTTGCACGAAGCCGCGTCTTTGGGGTTTACCCGTGCCATTATTCCGGCACGAAACAAGCCGAAAGGCACCTTTAACTTAGAAATTATTTCCGCCTATTCCATCAAAGACGTTTTAAATAAAGTATAAGATAAAAACGGAGAAGATGAAAATCTTCTCCGTTTTATTATTCAAAATATTTGGCAAAGGGAAATCGGTCGTAGAAGTCGAAACATCGGTCTAACCCTTTGGAGAAAAGTCCGATGATAAACCCGTTTCCTACCGCAACCAAAAGGGTACCTAAGCCGATTCCTCGACCAAAAAGGGTGTGGAATACCGTCAAAGACAACACCACGGCAACGAGACAGCTGGACAAATCGTAGATTACCTTAAAACGGTCGATATTGAGATGATAGTGTCCGGACACTTCTTTAACGAAAAGTTCATAAGCGCCGGGAGCAATATAGGTCTTAAAGAACAAAGCGACCCCCAAAGAAGATAGCGCCAAACCCAAAACCATCATAGCAAGGCGCAGAATCACGTTCCAATCGCCCGTAAGGGAAAGCAGAAACAGAAAGGCGTCCAAGACCATGCCGTACAAAAAAGCCGAGACAAAGGACAACAGATAGGTCCAGCGGAATTTCCGTACCAACAGACACACCGCAAGAACCAGGACTCCCTGTAGACAATATTCTGCCGTTCCAAAAGAGATCTGAAAGATTTGAGAAAGAAGGTACGCCGGTGCAACCACGGCAGAGAGTCCGAAATTTGCCTTGGACATCAACGCCGCACCCAAAGCAAGAAGCAAGGTGGCGGGGATATAACAAAATTCCCGGGATAAACGAAGTTTTCGCATGGTTTTTTCAAGCCTTCCTATATAATACGTATGTACATAAAAATGCAGTGGTGCGAATTCACACCACTGCAAATCAATTAGCGGCTGTATTTCTTACGAAGGACTACCGTCGTTACCGTTGCAGCAACGGCTACCAAAGCAACCGCAACGAAGAGCGCAATGGAAAGATCGGAGGTGGGGGGGTTGGTAGATCCCAAGAAGACGTATGCTTCGGTTCCCTTGACTTCCTTCACATCCTTTGCGGATTTCTTATCTTCGCCCGCTTTCAAAACGGAGCTGTTGGTGGTAATCTTTTTCAGTTTGATGTTGAATGCAGAATCACCGTAGACTTCAACGTAACCGGAACCACCGTCCTTCACAGTAATGGTGCCTTTGGCACTTCTGTTGTAGGAACGAACGCCTGCAATGCCTTTTCCGTCACCCTTAAGGGTAACGCCTGCGGCACCTTCCACGACCAGCTCGGAAGCGGCTTCAAAGGTCATGGCTGCAACGGCAGTTCCCTTAGCAACGGAAGTAACCTTTGCCTTATCCTTCACCAAAAGGGTTGCTTTTTTCAGGTG
>JAZSJP010000110.1:0-4449 GCA_045534395.1 Eubacteriales bacterium
AAAAAAGGCGACAACGTCATTTTCCGCAAATTTAAAAGCAGATCACCGTTTGCCAGCCAGACTCACATATTCGCAGAGTTCATCACTCTGCTTGTGAGTAACTGTAAGTAGTGCATGCTAAAATTATGTTTCGACATTACGGAAGTGAAAAAAACTTTATGAATTAAAGCTTTCACAGAGTTCATCACTCTATAATACAAATGAAAATTATCATTCAAGACAGAGATTTTTATGAGTTTCGGACGGAAGATCTTGACGGCGATGATCAAAAGCCTATAGCCGTAAGTTTGTTCATATTGTCACGTTTTAATTCCATCGAAGAATGGACATATCGCTCTAACGTAATACGAGGACTGGAGTGTCCTAAAATTTCACTTAAAGACTTAATTTCAAAATCCACTTCCACGCATCGGGTTGCAAACGTATGTCGCAATGTATGGAAATGAACTCCATCTAATCCGCAATCACTTGTATATTTTTCCAATTTATATTGCATCATTCTAGGTTCGATAAAACGTTTTTCATCACCGGTTAATACAAACGCTTCCGGATTATTGCACCGGTGGATTTTGCACAGTTTCAAAGCGTGATCGGTTAAAGGAATCATTCTTACGGAAGTGTTGCTTTTGGGTTCACTGATAATTATTTGGGTTTTGCCATCCGGATCTTCACCGAAATTTTTTAAGCGTTGCATTGTTTCTTTTACCTTTACCACCTGTTCCGATAGTAAGATATTTTTCCACCGCAGCGCACAAACTTCTCCGATTCTCATTCCGGTCAATAAAGATAAAAGTACTCCAAATTTACACTCATCGATATCCTGTAGTAAATATTTGACGAATGCGGATTGTTCTTCCCTTGATAAAACGCGAATTTCCTTTTTAGGAACTTTTGGATACATAATTTCAATTTTTTGCAATGGCTCTGAAAATTGTTTGTCAATATATTGGATAATGGAGTGTAGCATTGTCAAAATGTCTTTCACTGTCTTTGGCGATAATTCCTTCTCAAAAAGCAGATCGTGACTAAACTGTTCGATAACAACGGAAGAAAGGGATTGTACCAAGCATCCTCCAAGATATGGTTTTACATGTTTTTCGAGCATTCCGCAATATTTTACATACGTTGATGCTTTTACTCGGCTTCGATTCAGTTTCAACCATTCATCGCAATAATAGGCAAAACGCCTTTTCTTAAAAACCGTGCAGTTCTGAGCCCCCGTTATCAATGCCGACTTTGCCAAAACAACCTTTTGCTTTGCCTCCCGATACGACTTTCCATAACAGTAACCATACTTGGGTGTTCCATCGGATTTGTACCCTTTTATATGTCGGGCCTCCCAACGACCATCCTTTCTCTTATAAATATTTTCTCCTTTTCTTGGCATAAAAATGACCTCCTGTAATTTTTATAAACACCATATTCTAATGCATATTTTCGTCTTTTTTATTAAAATCAGACGGCGTTTTTGACGGCGAATTATTTTCTTAAATAGAGAAGATGGTGCGAAATAAGACTTTTTGAAAAGAAAGTTTCAAACAATTTATGACAAAACGATGTTTTTGCGAAAAATCACTTGAAAAATTTTATATTTTATGGTAAAATACAATCCCATAGAGTGATGAACTCTGCGAATATGTGAGTCTGGCTGGCAAACGGTGATCTGCTTTTAAATTTGCGGAAAATGACGTTGTCGCCTTTTTTTTACACTTGTGTAGTAAATACTAATTGAAAGAGAGTGTGCGGAATAGTGAGCCCTCAGGATATGAGAAACACCCTGATTGCAAGGACTATTTTTGTTATCGGCAGAGACGGTTTGGATAAAACCACGACCAAGGCAATTACCGCAGGCACCGGCATCAACGAAGCGTATATTTATCGCCATTTTTCTGATAAGGAAGATCTGCTTGCCCAAGCCTTTGACAGTTTGGACGAAGATTTTATTTCAAAAACGTTGAAAGAATTTTCGATAATGACTGCGAGCGAAGTAGACTTCGAAACGCGGTGCCGTCGTTACTTTTTTGTTATTTGGCAGTTTTTGAACGAATGCAGAGAAGAATGCCTTGCCTACATGCGCTATTATTATTCGCCGTATTTTTCAAAAAATTCTGCAGAAAAGCACAGGATTCGTTTTCTTCCCTTGGTGGATAAATTCAAAGACGCCTTTAAGGAAGAGGCTGACGTGTGGATGATTTTAAATCATATCTTACACGTGATGCTTGCATTTTCCGTTATGGTACACAATGAGCAGATGCCTATGGACGACGATTATTCTGAGCACGTTTTTCGAGTCATTTACGCTTCGGTGAAACAATATTTTAAAACTGAGGAGGAGAAAAGTTAATGAAAAAAGCATGGAACATTATCAAAACCGTTGCGGTTTTGCTGGTTGTCGTGCTGGCGGTCTCTATGATGATTTTTACCGTCATTTCCGTCACCACCTTCAATCGGAACGACCGTAGCCTGTTCGGATATAAACTGTATGTTGTAAATTCCGATTCAATGGCGGCTACCGACTTTGACGCCGGGGACTTGATTTTGGTTAAGGAAACAGACCCCGCAACTTTGCAGGAGGGCGATATTATTACCTTCCTGTCTCAGAACTCGGAAAGTTTCGGAGAGACGATTACCCACAAAATTCGAAGAGCAACGATAGATGCAGAAGGAACCCGCGGGTTTATTACTTACGGCACCACCACAGGAGTGGATGATGATACCGTCGTTACGTTTCCCTATATTTTGGGGAAATATCAAAGTCGCATTCCGGGACTTGGAACGTTCTTTAACTTCTTGAAAACCACTCCTGGCTATTTCCTTTGTATTTTTACACCCTTTATGCTTATTATTTTATATGAAGGCGTAAAATTCTTTAACCTGTTCCGCAGATATAAGCAAGAACAAATGGAAGAAATGCAGGCAGAACGGGATAAGATCGAAGCAGAAAAGGCGGAAAACGCCAAAATGCTGGAAGAGTTGAAAGCCCTGAAAGCTCAGCTGGAAGGCGAGGTGCAAGGCGCCTCTGCGGTTCCCGAGGTTTTTCAAGACGGAACCGAGTAATCCTCAGAAAGAGAGTTGATCCCATGGTACAATTTATTTTGGGCGTTTTGGTTGGCGGTTTCTTAGGTTTTGTCCTTTGTGCCGTTTGCTGTGTTTCCGGCGGCGCAAGAACAAACTCCTCCTGTCGCAAAAAACGTTCAAAATAGGCAAAACCGATGTTTTGCAACGTTCTTAGTTTTCCCCTTTTCGCCGTCCATTCTCTCCCCCTCACATGGACGGCAATCAAAGGGCATAAACTTTCCTCGTTTGTGCTTTTTGATTGCCGAATAGGTGAATTTCAAAAGGAGGTCATGAAAAAATGACAAAAAGAAAGTCCACAAAGCGTGCCTTGCTGTTCAGCGCTTTGTCCTTGCTCTTGTGCGTGTCTATGTTAGTCGGCACCACTTTCGCTTGGTTTACCGACAGCGTAACGTCCGGAAAAAACACGATTGCGTCAGGAAATCTTGACGTACAACTGTTCTATGCCGAAACCGCTGCAGACGTTGCTGCAGAAAAATGGACGGAGGTTGATGACGGCACCGATACCTTTGGCTATAATAATTGGGAGCCCGGATATACCAAAGTCGTTTACTTTAAGGTGAAAAACAACGGTTCTCTGGCTTTGAAGTATCAGCTTTCCGCAATTGTTGACAAGGAAACTCCCGGTGTCAATAAGGACGGAGATACGTTCTATCTTTCCAATTACATTAAGTGCGCCGTTGTCGATACTTCTGCAACGAGAAATTCCATTCTTGCGTTGAACGGAAGCTCTTTCAAAACCGGAATTGCATTGAGTGACGGCGATCGGCATCTGACCGCCGGAGCATCCGAAGTTATCGGAATGGCTATTTGGATGCCTACTTCCGTTGATAACGTTGCAAATCATAACGGAACCGACGTTCCGTCCATTGAATTCGGAATTCATTTGATCGCAACGCAAGACACCGTGGAAAGCGATTCTTTTGACAAGTATTACGACGCGAATGCAAAATATCCCAACACCAATACCAACAACGCTCCCAATTCTTACGGAAGCGTTCCTACGGATCCCAACGCCGGAGTTTACGAATTTGATCTGTTGAACGATGAAAACGGAAAAACCGGATTCGTTCGTATCTTCAGTGATTCTGTTGATCCCGATGCGAAAAACGTCAGCGGTATGGTAACTCCCGCGATTCTTGATACTTCCGTTTCCGTTACGGATTCTCAAAACGCAAAATCCTTCAACATCCCCGTTACCGGTGTCAAGGAAGGAAATACGACCCCCGTGGAAGTTTTGTTTAATGCAGGTGCCGGACTTTCCAACGTGACCTTGTATCACAATAACGAAGTCGTTGAAAATGCAACGTACGATGCTCAGACCGGCAACGTTCGGTTCGAGAGTACCGACTTCGGTCCCTACACCGTCGTTTA
>JAZSJP010000009.1:0-16351 GCA_045534395.1 Eubacteriales bacterium
CCATTTCCGGATTTGATGCCGATAAAAAGACCAAAGCCCTTATGGATCGTCTTTGCACCGTTCGTCCCGACGGATTCGGCGGAATTGCTCTGAAGGAAGTCTTTGATCTGAACAAAGGGGAGATGGGCTTGCCCAAATCCAACGTGATCTATTACCGACTCGTTGACGAATCGGTCATTATCGTCCGTCCTTCCGGAACGGAGCCGAAGGTGAAGATTTACGTTTTGGTTCGGGATGAAACCCGTTTTGCGGCAGAAGAAAAGGCAGAGATCCTTCGGTCGGATTTCTATGCCTTTGCCGGAATTGAAGAATAATTCGTGTTGCGGAAAGGATTTGTTTCGGTCCTTTCCGCATTCTGTTCTTTTTTATGACTTTTTAGCGGAAATCGTTGACAAATCTGTTGTTGTTATCTATAATGAAGGTAAATAAAGCCATGTATCGGCTTTTTGGGGAGGTATTGTTATGACAGATCGTAAAATGTGGAAAACGGGTCTTTCTTTTGGTATTTTAACCGAAGAGAAATTGAAGAACGCCGCCATTGCCGGATTGGACTTGGTGGAAATCAGCGGAATCGACGATCCCGCAAATTGGGAAAAAGTTCCCGAGTGGGAAGCCAAGTACGGCGTGAAGGTTTGGTCTTTGCACTTACCCTTTAAGTGGAGACGCGAACGCCCCTATGCAGATGTTACTGCTGACACTCCGGAGATTTGGCAAGACACTTTGGATTGGGATACCCCTCTTATTGAAGGTTGCGGAAAAGCCGGTATCAAGCATTTGGTGATTCATCCCAGCCGCGAACCCTTCAAAGACGAAGAGCGGGAAAAATACATGCAGATTGCCATTGCCCACCTGAAGGAACTTTCCGATATTTGTAAGAAAAACGGGTGCGTTCTTTGTGTGGAAGATTTGCCCCGAACCTGTCTCGGTCGCGATTCCGACGAAATGCTCCGCTTTATGGAGACAAATCCCGACCTTCGCATCTGCTTTGACGTAAACCATTTGTTGAGAGAAGATCACGTGGAATTTATAAAGAAGGTTGGCAAATACATCGTTACCACCCACATTTCCGACTACGACTTCCAAGACGAGCGTCATCAATTCCCCATGATGGGACAGATCAATTGGAGAATGCTCCAATCTGCTTTGGAATTGGCGGATTACAAAGGACCTTTCCTCTATGAAACCATGCCTATGGGACAAACCTGGGCGGATGTGAAGAAGAACCACGAGTACCTTAAAAACCTGTAAGAGTATATAAAAATCAGTCCCGTGTTTCGGGACTGATTTTTTATGTCTGTTTGCTTATTTTACTTCGGTCAGATAAACCTTAAAGGAAGTGTAGTCTTTCATAAGTTCCAAACGGTTTATGCCGGCGTTCATCCAAACGCTGCCGGGACGGACGGTGCCGTCTTGGTCAACGTACATCTTATTGGGATCAAGACCGCGGAACTGCACGGTTCTGCGGCGAATTCGAGGACGGTTGCGAACACAGATAAAGGTCAGCAAGGCTTCGCTCTTGTCTTCGGAAACGTAGCACCAAGCACATTCTTCCCGGTTGGGGGGAATGACACGGTACAGTTCTCCGAAGTGAATCACGTCGTAATATTTATGGTATTCGGCAATCTGTCCTTTGACTTCTTCCTTTTCTTCTTCGGACATGGTGGTGACGTCCAATTCATAGCCGAAGGTTCCCGCCAACGCCACGTCAGCACGGGTCTGCAAGGGCGTCGTTCTTCCTGTCTGGTGGTTGGGACAGGCAGAAACGTGGGAAGAAACGGTAGTGGTGGGGTAGCACATGGACGTACCGTACTGAATATCCAAACGTTCAATGGCGTCGGTGTCGTCGCTGGTCCAATATTGGGGCGAATAGTAGAGCATTGCGGGGTCAAAGCGCCCGCCGCCGCTGGCGCAACCTTCTAACAAAAGATTCGGATATGCGGTCATCAACCGATCCAAAAGTTCGTAAAGACCTAAGACGTAGCGATGGAAAATTTCTTTTTGATGCTCGGGGGCTAACAGGCAGCTTCCCGCTTCGGTTAAATAACGGTTGAAGTCCCATTTAATGTATTCGATCTTGGCGTTTTTCATAATGTTATCCATGCAATCAAAGAGATAGTCACGGACATCTTTGCGGGACATATCCAACACGTATTGGTTCCGGCTGGGGCAAAGCTCACGACCTTCTACCTGCAAGCACCAATCGGGATGGGCGCGGTACAGATCGCTGTCGGGATTGACCATTTCGGGTTCAAACCAAAGGCCGAATTTCATACCAAGAGCGTGAATGCGATCGGAAAGCAATCCCAAGCCGCCCTTCAGTTTTTCTTCATTGACGAACCAATCGCCCAAGCCCGATTCCGCGCTGTTGCGGGTTCCGAACCAACCGTCGTCGAGAACCAGCATTTCCACGCCAAGTTCTCCCGCCTGTTTTGCGATGTTGAAGATCTTTTCTTCGTCAAAGTCAAAGTAAGTGCCTTCCCAGTTGTTGATGAGAAGCGGTCGCTTTGCATTCTTCCAAGGACCGCGGCAAAGATTGTTGCGGTACAGTTTGTGGAAGGTACGGCTCATACCTCCCAATCCGTCGGCAGAGAAGACCGAAACGGCTTCGGGTGTTTCAAAGCTTTCTCCGGATTCCAATTTCCAACCGAAATCGTTGGGGTTGATTCCCATGATAATACGGAGGTCGCCGTCAACGCTCTGTTGCGTTTGAATGGAAAAGTTTCCGCTGTAGACCAAGTTAAAGCCGTATGCGGCTCCCGTATCTTCTGTGGTGTATTTGTCGACGATGGCAATAAAGGGATTGTGTTGATGGCTCGAGGCACCGCGGGTGCTTTCCACCGTCAGGATGCTGTGGGGAATTTCGGAACGTTCAAAGGTTCTCTCTCTGCCCCAAGCTCCGTAAAGATGGCAAAGTTCCCAATTACCGAAGGGGATGTTGCAGCAAAGAGAATAAACTCTTTCCAGATCCATTTCGTAATCGGAGGCGTTTTTGACGACGGCGCGACGGGTCATGGCATCGTAGATTTCAAAGACGGAGTAGAACAGAGTAACCTGTGCTCCCGTCACCTTGTCTTCGGTCAAAATTTCCAAGGTGGTAACTTCTTCTTTCGTCCCGTAGGTGGAAGGCTGACCGGGAATTTCAGGTTTTCCCGCGTAGATCTTGTGGGAAACGTAGCGGACGTCGGTGGATGCGTTTCCTGCGACGTTGCGGATCTGAAGGGCGCTGACGCGGAAATCACCCGTTCCGTTGCAGCCGTATTCCAATGCGGCGGTGCAGGGGGTGATGGTTCCGTCGGCACTCTTGGGTCCGCGTGCAAGACGTCCCGCGTATTCTCTCATGTCGCAAAGGGGTACCCGGTGTCCGTAATAGTCGTGGATTAAAAATCCGCCTTCGTTGACGTGCATTACGTAGGACGTGTTGGGGGTAGAAAGGTAGAAAGATTTGAATTCTTCCGAATATTGAATTCCCATACGATCGCTCCTTTTTATTTTACTTCGGTTAAATGGATCTTAAAGGTAGAGTAGTCTTGCATCGGGGTGTTGTAATTAACGCCGACGTTCATCCAAACGCTTCCCGAATGCACCGTTCCGTCTTGATCTTGATAGCGTTTCTTCGGATCCAATCCACGGAATTTCACTTGATGTCTGGTTTTCGGATGACAACGGATGCAAACGAAGGTCAAAAGAGCTTCGCTCTTGTCCTCGGAAACGTAGCACGAAGCACATTCTTATCCGTTGGGGGGAATCAAACGGTACAGTTCTCCGAAGTGGATCACGTCGTAATACTTGTGGTATTCAGCCACTTGCTTTTTGACCTCTTCTTTGTCTTCGTCGGTCATTTTGGTTACGTCCAATTCATAACCGAAGGTTCCTGCCAAAGCAACGTCGGCGCGGGTCTGCATGGAAGTAATGCGACGCGTCTGATGATTGGGACAAGCGGAAACGTGAGAAGAAATTGCGGTCGTGGGATAGCACATGGACGTTCCGTATTGAATATCCAACCGTTCCATGGCGTCGGTGTCGTCACTCGTCCAATATTGCGGCGAGTAATAAAGCATCGCCGGGTCAAAGCGTCCGCCACCTCCCGAACAACCTTCCAAAAGAAGATTCGGATACGCCTGCAGAAGACGTTCCAACAAAGCGTACAGTCCCAACACGTAACGGTGGAAAATTTCCTTTTGCCGTTCTGCCGGAAGCAATGCACTTGCCGCTTCGGTAATGTTGCGGTTGAAATCCCACTTAATATATTCGATTCTTGCATCTTTCAAAATCTTGTCCATGCAGTCGAACAAATAATCCTGAACGTCCTTTCGGGACATATCCAAAACGTACTGATTCCGACCGATGCTCATTCCCCGTCCCTCTACTTTGAGGCACCAATCGGGGTGTGCTTCGTACAGTTTGCTGACGGGGTTGATCATTTCCGGTTCAAACCACAAGCCGAATTTCATGCCCAAATCGTGAATGCGGTCGGACAAAAGCTTTAAGCCGCCTTTGATCTTTTCTTCGTTGACGAACCAGTCTCCCAAGCCCGATTTATCGTTGTCTCGAAGTCCGAACCAACCGTCGTCGAGAACCAGCATTTCCACGCCCAATTCTCCCGCCTGTTTTGCGATGTTGAAGATCTTTTCTTCGTTAAAGTCAAAGTACGTGCCTTCCCAATTATTAATAAGAAGAGGACGTTTTGCGTTTTTCCAAGGCCCTCTGCAAAGGTTGTTGCGATACAACTTATGGAAGGTACGGCTCATGCCGCCCAATCCTTCCGCGGAATAAACGGTAATCGCTTCGGGGGTTTCAAAAAAGTCTCCCGGTTCCAGCTGCCAGCCGAAATCCGTGGGGTTGATACCCTGAATGACCCGAATATCTCCGTCTACATTCTTCTCGGTCTGAATGGAGAAGTTCCCGCTGTAGATCAGACTGAACCCGTATACTTCACCGGTATCTTCCGTTGTATTGCAATCTGCAACGGCGAGGAAGGGATTGTGATGGTGTCCCGAGGCTCCCCGCTTGCTTTCCACGGAATAGATGCCGTGGGGGAGAGGCTTGCGGTCAAACTTTCGTTCTCTTCCCCAAGCGCCGTACAAAACGCAAGCGTCCCAATTCCCGAAGGGAAGTTCCGTGCAGGAAGAATAGACCCGTTCCAGATCCATAACCTTATCCGATGCGTTGATCACTTTAACCCGACGGGCAATGGCGTCGTAATTTTCAAATACCGTGTAATAAAGAAGGACTTCCGCCCCGGTGACTGCGTCTTTGGTAAGAACCTCCAACGTAGTTGTTTCCGTATCGTCACCGTAGGTTGCCGGTTGTCCGGAAAGGGCAGGTTTCCCTTTGTAAATTTTATGAGAAACGTAGCGAATATCGGTAGATGCATTTCCCCGAATTTCCCGAATTTGCAATGCGGAAATGCGATAATCTCCCGTTCCGTTGCAGGAATATTCCATGGGAGTCATGTCGGGAGAGAGTGTCAAATCCGCGCTTTTGGGAGAAAAACCGGAGTTTCCCGTGCGCAGAGAGTACGCTTGCATATCTTCTGCGGGAACTCTTGCTCCGTAATAATCATGAACTAAAAAATTCCCCTCACTCACGTGGAATACGTAAGTCGAATGGGGGGTTGAGAGATAGAAGGATCTCAATTCTTCCGAGTACTGAATAGGCATGGCGATCGCTCCTTACATTTATTACCTACATTATAGCATATAATTGTGTCGATTTCTTGTAGTTTTGTTGCGGATTTTTTGTTTCTTTGCGTTCTCTTTTTAGAAAGTTGTGAAGAATGTTACAAAAGTATGAAATCGTGAAAAATCCTCTTGACAAATTCTTCTAATTGTGTTATCATGTTAGCACGCTAAAGCGATAGCGAACAAATATTTTAGGAGTATACTATGAAAAAGATTTTGGTTCTTCTTTTGACTTTGACCCTTTGCCTCGGATTGTTCTGCGCCTGCGGTCAGGGCGGAAATACGGATACTGCAAAAACGGATTATGATTACGTAAAAGAAAAGGAAAAACTCATCGTCGGCGTTACCGTCTTCAAGCCTATGGATTGGCAAGAGAACGGCGAGTGGGTCGGCTTCGATGCGGAGATGGCAAAGAAGTTTGCGGAATATCTCGGCGTTGACGCGGAATTTTTGATTATTGCCGATTGGACGAAGAAATCCATGGAATTGGATACCAAGGGCATTGACGTGGTTTGGAACGGTATGACCCTTACCGACGAAGTAAAGGCTCTTATGGGAACTTCCGAACCCTACTGCAAAAACGCTCAGGTCGTTGTCGTCAAGTCTGATATTGCGGATACGATCAAAACCGTGGACGACGCCAAGAACTTGACCTATTCCGTCGAAAACGGCTCTGCGGGTGCTAAGGCGCTGGACGCTTTGGGTGCTACCTACACCGCCGTAGATACCCAGGATAAAGCACTCTTGGAAGTAAAGACCGGTGCGGCACAAGCCTGCGTTATCGACCTTCTCATGGCGGGCGCCATGGTAGGAGAGGGAACTTCTATGCCCGACCTGGAAATTACCGTTAGCCTGACGGAAGAGGAATACGGCGTCGGCTTCCGCAAAGGCAGCGATCTGGTTGCCAAGTTCAACGAGTTCTGGAAAAAAGCCTACGACGACGGTACCGTAATGCAGATGGCTGAAAAATACGGAATTGCCAAAAACATTATTGCGAAATAAATTTTCACAATGCAGGCAGGAAGTTGACCTTTCTGCCTCGCATCTTTTTACGGAGTTACTATGTTATTAGCATTTTCTACCGACACTTCCTTTTGGAGCGTCACCCTTTCGTTGTTGGACGGACTTTTGGTTACGGGCGAATTGTTCGTCCTGACCCTGTTGTTTGCCCTGCCTTTAGGACTTTTGATCTGTCTTGCCAGCATGAACAAATTCGCACCCCTGCGTTGGCTTGCAAAAACCTTGGTGTGGATCGTTCGCGGTTCTCCCTTAATGTTGCAGATTTTGATTGTTTATTACGGTCCCGGGCTGTTGTTCGACCTTCCCTTGCTTCCTCGTTTTACGGCGGCGTTGGTGACCTTTTCTCTGAATTACGCTTGCTATTTTTCGGAGATCTACCGCGGCGGAATACAGTCTATCCCTAAGGGACAGTATGAAGCCGGTCAAGTGTTGGGAATGTCCAAAATGCAGATCTTTTTCCGCGTCACGCTGCTTCAATTGATTAAACGCATCGTTCCCCCCATGGGTAACGAGTTTATTACGCTGGTCAAGGATACCGCCCTCGTTCGCATTATTTCCGTGTACGAGGTGATCTGGGCGGGTGAAGCCTACATTAAGTTGGGAATTATTTGGCCTCTGTTCTACACGGGCGTGTTCTATTTGATCGTCAACGGACTTTTGACGTTGCTTCTCAATTATTACGAGAAGAAACTCAATTACTTCAAGGGGTGATACTATGGCAATATTGGAAGTAAAAAATCTTTGTAAATCCTTTGGAGACGTTTCGGTGTTAAAGGGGATCGACCTTTCTTTGGAAAAGGGAGAAGTGCTTTCCATTATCGGCTCTTCGGGAAGCGGAAAAACCACTCTTTTGCGGTGCCTCAACTTTTTGGAGACCGCCGATCAAGGAATTATTACCGTCAACGGAAAAGACGTATTCGACGCGGAAAAACACGAAAAACTTTCCGATGCGGAAATTCGTCGCCGCCGTTTGTCTTTCGGATTGGTATTTCAATCTTTTAACCTTTTCCCCCAATATACGGTGCTTCAGAATATGACGCTGGCGCCCACCCTTGCGGAAAAGGAAAAACTTCGCAAAAAACAGATCTCCCGGGAAGAATATTCCGAATTTATGGACGGCTTGGAAGAAAAATGTCTGAACTTGTTGGAACAGGTGGGACTATCAGAGAAGAAGGACGTCTATCCCTATCAGTTGTCCGGGGGTCAGCAGCAACGCGCCGCCATTTCCCGCGCCCTTGCCATGGATCCCGAAATTCTGTGTTTTGACGAACCCACTTCCGCCCTCGATCCCGAATTGACCGGCGAGGTGTTAAAGGTCATCAAGGGCTTAAAATCTGCCGACCGCACCATGGTGATCGTGACCCACGAAATGGAATTTGCCCGCAACGTTTCGGACAAAGTCCTGTTTATGGCAGACGGTCTCGTGTGTGAATACGGAACGCCGGAAGAATTGTTTGAGCATCCCAAAACCGAGCGGTTGCAAAGCTTTTTGAAGGCACTTTCGGAAAAATAACGCGTCCGCCCTTCGGGGCGGATCTTGTTACTAATTTTTAAGGGGGTGACGATATGGAACGGTATTTGTACGCCACGGCAACGGCGTCGGATGACGGAAAATATCTCAAAGATTTTCTGCGGGAAAAATGGCGTCTTTCCGCCGCGCTTCTGTCTGAATTGAAAGAGCGAGACGACGGAATCACCGTAAACGGGCAACGGGTCACGGTGCGCTATCTTTTGCAACCGGAAGATTCCGTCCGCATTTCCGTGGGAGATTACGGTGCCGATTCCGGCTTTGCCGAAACGCCCATGCCGTTGGATATTTTGTATGAAGATTCCGACGTAATTCTCCTCAACAAACCCCCGTTTTTGCCGGTGCACCCTTCCAAAGGACACGCCGACGATACCTTGGCAAACGGTCTGACGGCGTACTATCATCAAAAAGGGGAGACCTTCGTTTCCCGTTGCGTGTTGCGTCTCGACGCAAATACCTCGGGAGTAGTCTTGTTTGCCAAAAACGCCTATGCCCACGACCGAATTCGCCGTCAATTCGCGGACGGAAGTGTAATAAAAGAATATCACGCCTTGGTTCACGGTCAGCCGCCCCTTCACGGAAGGATCGACGCTCCTATTCTTCGTCCCGAAGAAGCAACGCTGAAGCGAATCGTTCATGACGACGGCAAACCTTCCGTCACCGAATATTTTACGGAAAAAAGCGACGGAAAACTGTCCCTGCTCCGCGTCAAGCCTCATACCGGAAGAACCCATCAGATCCGTTTGCATCTGTCTCATTTGGGGCATCCCTTGGTGTCGGACTTTTTGTACGGAAACGAAAGCGACGGAGTTTTATCCCGCCACGGTCTGCATTGCTCTTCCGTTTCTTTTGTGCACCCCGTTACGAAAAAACGCGTTACCGTAAAAGCGCCCCTTGCTCCCGATATGGAGAAGGTTGTCGAGCCCCTTTTCCCCGTGGAACGGTATCGCACCTTGGATTCATATTTGAAAGAGACCTTTGGGGAAAAATTAGTCAAACTGTCCCTCAACGCCGGATTTTCCTGTCCCAATCGCCAACAAGATGGCAGGGGTTGTACCTTTTGTGTCGGCGGAGGAGATCCCTCGTCGTCCGAAAAATCCATTACTCTGCAGATGGCGCAAAAAAAAGAAGAATTATCCGGAAAGTGGAACGACTGCCGTTATATCGCCTATTTTCAAGCCTACACCAACACCTATGCACCGGTGGAAATTCTACGCAAGACCTTTCTGGAAGCTCTTTCCGACCCCGACGTAAAAGTGTTGTCGGTGGCAACTCGCCCCGATTGTCTCGGGAAAGACGTTTTAGATCTGCTTTCGGAATTAAATCAAATCAAGCCGTTGTGGGTGGAGTTGGGATTGCAAACTGCCCACGACGAAACGGCGATGCGGTTGAACCGCGGCTACAACCGCCGCGTTTACGAAACTGCGGCTTTGGCGTTGCATCAGCGAAATATCACCGTAATCACCCATTTAATCTTTGGCTTGCCCGGGGAGACGGCAGAGCGGATGCTGGAATCGGTGGCTTACGCGGGACGCTTCTCCGACGGTGTCAAATTGCAAATGCTTCAGATTTTAAAAGGCTCGGTTCTTTCGGAAGAATATCAAAAAAATCCCTTCCCTCTTTTGAGTCGGGAACAATACGTTTCTTTGATCTGCGATGCTATTGCTCTTCTTCCCCCCAACGTGACGGTGCACCGCCTTACGGGAGACCCTCCGTCAGATCTGCTCATCGCCCCCTCTTGGACGTCCGACAAAAAACGGGTCTTGGCAGAAATTAAACGTGAATTGGAACGCCGCGATGCGGTACAAGGAAATGCAATAAAATAAGAGAAGCTCCTCAACGAGAAGCTTCTCTTTTATTGTTATTTCCGCTTTCCTAACAGAAAATTGTTTTGATAGAAATGGGAGACTTTGTTGATCTCGTCGCACATGTAACTGTATCCGAGTTCTTCATACAGGGTCTTTTTGTCCGAGAAAAGATTGGTACCCAACCCCAAGCGCTCGCCTTCGATCTCACAACCTATGGCGGCAAGGGTGGTGGGAAACATGTCCAAAGTAGTGAAATTGCGGTTCTTTTCCTGAACGGCTTCCACGGGAGAATTGATGATGCAGTTATACACTCTGCGAATGTAATCTTTGCTCGTGTGTACGTTGTGATAGGTATTGTTCATGCTCAGGTGGTCGCCGGCAATGATGACGGTGGTATTATCGTAAAAATCCTGTGCTTTAATCCATTCCACGAATTCCGAAACCTGTTTGCTGGAACAGGAGATTACGTTGGCAAACTGCTGATTTCCCGGCTCGTAATCTTCAAAATGTTCGTCGTAAATGGTGTTACAGTAACGGCAGAAGTATCCGTCGGGGTGATGGGTGTCCACGGTGAGCAGGGTGAAGGCAAAGGGATCGTCACCTTTTGAAATTTCCGTCAACTTTTCTTTTGCATAGTCAAAGAGATATAAGTCTTCAAAGCCCCAAAAATCGTTCCAATAATCCGAGGAGACAAGTCCTTCTTCCCGAGCGGTAAACAGATCGTAGACCCGATCCACTCCGTGTTGGGTAAAATATTCTCTCCGTCCTCCGAAGCTGGCGTCTGAGCCGACCATCAGCGTCTGATCGTAGCCGTTTTCGTCCAAAATGTTGGTTAGGGAAGTCACGCCGGGAAGGACTTGGGAATAGTTATTCAATCCGTTGTTCCAAATTCCGTTGGGCAGACACAAAGGCAAACCCGAGGTTTGGGAAATCATTGCCGCAATGGTCCAAGTGGAACCGATGGTGGTTCGTCCGCCGCCGATCCCGTCGGAATGGGAGAAGTTCAGGTTGTCCTTTGCCAATTGCGTCAGTTCAGGAATGTAGTTGACGGGGGAAGACCCGCCTTCTTCTTCAGACATGTAAGCGGTTTCCATGGATTCCAGATAGATATAGATCAAATTCCGCTTTTCTTCGGGGAAGGTGATCTCTACGGTGTTGGGATCAACGTAATGATCTTCAAAGATTGTGGTTTGATCCATGCGGGCGGCAATGTAGGTGTCAAGTCCCGCTTTGCATACGGAATACCAAGTCAAGGAAATCAACAAAATCAAAGAAAGTCCCGCCGCAATGAGTCGTTGATACAACGGACGTTTTCCTTCGGTAACTTTTTCTTTCAGCAAGATTCCGGGCAGGTGGTTTAATGCAAAAAACAAAGCCGCGGAGCAGAGCACCGTGGGGAGAAATACCTGCAAAACGGCTTCCCACACCGCTTCGGTTCCAACGCCGTGCATATCGGAAAAGAGGGTAAACAGTACCGCGTCAAATCCTACCTCTGCACCGAAGCTGCGGGTGAACCAAAGGGCGGCAAATAACAGCAAAAAGGCAAGGGTAATAAAGATTGCGGAAAGTACCACCCAAATTTTCCCGGGAGTTTTTTTCTTGTTCATAAATACCTCTCTTAAAAATGAATTTCACATTCCGCCATGCCTTCTTCCGCTTTTTGCAAAAGCGCTGCAGCCTGTGGGTTTCCGTAATCACTTTCCGAAGCGGAAAATTCAGCGGCGGCTTGAAAAAAATCGTATGCAATTTCATAATTTTGCTCGGTTCCCGATCCGTCTTTTCGACAGATCCCCAAGCGGTAACAAAGCTGAGCTAACAGCAGTTCCGACGGTTCGGGAGCAACTGCGGCAATTTCGTAGGCCTTTAAATAGTACCCCACTGCTTGCGCACGGTTTTTGGGAAGTCCCGCTTTTCCGTGGAAGTAAAAATCCCCCAACTTCAGCATGCTTCCCGGGTCGTCTAACTCGCTTGCCCGTTCAAAGCAATATGCAGCCAAGCGAAGATCCTCCTTGATTCCTCGTCCGGTTTGATAGCAATAACCCAAATTGCCCATGGCAACGGCGTTCCCTAGTTTACTTGCAAGGCGATAACATTCAAACGCATCTTGCTCTCCTCCTTGCCGAAAGAACTCGGTCCCCAATTCAACCAAGCCTTGGGCGTCTTCGGTGTCAAACAACTCTTGCGGGTCTTTCATGTGTCGTCCTTTCTGCATATTATTTCATTATTATACACTATTTTACGAATTCTGTCAATTAAAGTAGGAATTTTGAAAGATTTTGTTCTTTTTTCTGCCAAATTTTCTTAAAATTCCCTGCTTTCTTTCCGAGAGTAGGGTAAAAGTTTTCCGATTGTTTAAAAATATATCATGATTTGTCCAAGATATTGCGCTATACTAAAAATAACTATACACGTAGGAGTTGATTCCCTTGAAAAAAGCAATTTCGATTTTCGTACGCGCGGCAATCTCCGCGATCATTCTCTTTTTGATGTTTTGGTTTGCCTTACCGGCAATTAATTTGCGCAGCGGTGCCTTTTGGACGTTTCTTTTTTGGGCGTTAATCGTTATCGTCGGCGTGAACTTTACCGGACAATTGATCTCGTTTTTCCGGGAATTGAAGGTAGGGAAAACCGTCCGTTTCGTTCCTTCGGCGCGTGCCGCCTTTAAATCTTTGGGAATTCCCGTTCTTGCAGTGTTGTCTGTATTCGTCTTAATGTTGATCTCTTCCACCGTCTTTAACGTTATCGGTTTAGAGATTTTCAACGCTTCTCGGTATAAGGATCTCATTACCGTTCAGGACGGAAATTTCACCGAAGACGTAGCGGAACTCAATATGTCCCAAATTCCCGTGGTGGATCGGGATTCTTCCATGGCGCTGGGAAAAC
The DNA here is from genome assembly GCA_045534395.1 of Eubacteriales bacterium. Classification (GTDB taxonomy): domain Bacteria; phylum Bacillota; class Clostridia; order Oscillospirales; family UBA644; genus RGIG995. The sequence continues at coordinate 12,921 of JAZSJP010000009.1, forward strand.
GGAAACTTGGGGAAATGAGTGATCTCGTTTCTCAATTTGAAATTGCAAGCGACTATACGCAGATCAATTACAAAGATTCTCCCGTCCGCGTTACGCCTTTGAAGTACGGCGACCCTATTAAATGGCTGTACAATCAGTCCGAGGGGATCCCGGGCTATCTGCGGGTGGACATGACGACTCAGGAAGTTTCTCTCGTTCGCTTGGACGACGGGATCCGTTATTCCGAAAGCGAATATTTCATGCGCAATATCCACCGTTATCTCCGCTTTCAATATCCTACCAAGATCTTTGCTGACGTTTCCTTTGAAATCGACGACGACGGCGCTCCCTATTGGGTTGCTTCCACCGTGGAATACCGCATCGGTTTTTGGTCGGGTAAGGATATCGGCGGTGTTGTTTTGGTCAACGCCGTTACCGGTGAAAGCGAATATTTTGACGTAGAAAACGCTCCCACGTGGATCGACCAAGTGTATGATTCCGATTTGGTTCTTCAGCAATTGATCTATAACGGAAAATATCGCTCCGGCTTCTGGAATTCCCTCTTCGGACAAAAAGGTGTTTTGACTCCCACCGAAGGATATAACTATATTGCTTTGGACGATGATGTTTGGCTTTACACGGGTATGACTTCCGTCGTCAGTGACGAATCCAACGTAGGCTTTGTATTGGTCAATCTTCGCACCAAAGAGACCCGCTATTACGCCGTCCCCGGCGCCGAGGAATATTCCGCCATGGATTCTGCCGAAGGTCAGGTGCAGCACCTTTCTTACGAGTCTACCTTCCCCATTTTGCTCAACGTGGGCAACCGTCCCACCTATTTCATGTCTCTGAAGGATTCCGCCGGATTGGTGAAAATGTACGCCTTCGTGGACGTTCAGCAGTATCAGATCGTGGGTACCGGTCCTTCCGTAGACAGCGCAAGAGAAGATTACCTTAATAAACTTGCCGCCGACGGACAGTTGGATTCTCAAGAACCCGAAACGGACACCGTAGAAAAGACCGGCTATGTGCTCTCCGTTGCTACCGCCGTGGTGGACGGAAACAGCGTCTACTATATCATGTTCGACGACGGAAGCGTCCTTTCCGCGTCCATTTCTCTTTCTGCAGACCTGCCTTTCCTTGCTCCGGGAGATACGGTAACTGCCACCCTTTCGGGAACCCAAGCAAAAAGCCTTACCGTCACCAAAGCAAACCTCTATCCCGAAGGATGATTGTAATATTCTGAAAGGATAAAATGTTTCGAAGGGATTTTAAAATTCAATTTGAAGGAGATTTAGAATGAAAGTATGCATTCTTTCGATGCAGAGAGTTCCAAATTACGGATCTGCGCTTCAGGCGTATTCCTTAAAAAGAATGGTTGAATCTTTAGGACATGAAGTTTCATTTATTGACATTGAACCCAATGAAGAAGATAATAAAAAAAGAGCGAATGTATTGACCTTCAATGAGAATGTAAGAAGGTCAAAGAAAAATATCATACAAAGATTTTTACAGCAAGATACTTGTTTATTGTTCGCACTTGGAAAAATAATTAAAAGAAGACATGTGTCAAAATTCCGAAAAGATTTTGCAAAAAATGTCCTTGAGTTGAATGTGGCGAATAATGATAAAAAATATGATGCTTGCGTTATCGGAAGCGATGAAGTGTTTAACTGTCTCTGCAACTCGGCGTGGGGGTTCACATCTCAGTTGTTTGGAAATGTGCGACAAGCAGATAAAGTAATAACGTATGCTGCTTCGTGCGGATCTACAAAGGAAGAATACCTTTCTCTGGATACTCGCGAGGTGATTCAAAATGCATTTAAAAATGTGGCTGCCTTTTCTGTGAGAGATGAGAATACGGCTTGTTTTGTCAAAGCACTTTCAGATAAAGAACCTATATACAGCCTTGATCCTGTGGTTGTTGGAAATTTTGATGCAGAGATGTCAGAGGCCTCTAAATATCTTAGAAGGATCCCTAAAAGATACTGTATCATATACGCATACGCCGAAAGAATTTCCAATCCGGACGAAATAAACGCAATATTAAACTTATGTAAAGAGAAAAATCTTACACCGGTCTCCATCGGAGAGTCTCAAAAATGGGTTCATCATCATTTGGCGTTATCTCCCTTTGAGGTGTTGTGTGCTTTTAAAAACGCTGAGTATGTTGTTACGGATACGTTTCATGGCGCCATATTTGCCGCAAAATATTCTAAGAGATTTGCCGTGTTGGTTCGGGAAAGCAATAATAATAAATTGAGTGACCTTATTTTTCGATTAAAGATTGAGAATCACAGGGTAAATTCTCCGGAAATGATTGAAAAAATTTATGATATTGAGGACGATAAAAAGGTAATGCGCGCTATTGAGACGGAAGAATATCAAAAATCCATCAGCTATTTGGAGCAAAATATATGAAAACCGTTTGTCAGGAGAATATGTGTGGGGGATGTACTGCCTGTCTGCACACTTGCAAAAAAAATGCTATATCCATAGTGGATTCTCTTACACATTATGATGCAGTTATCGACGATTCAAAATGTGTTGATTGTGGTGCTTGTTATAAGGTTTGTCCCAACAATAGTTTTGTAGAACTTAAGAATCCGATATCTTGTTATCAGGGGTGGGCACACGACACTATAAGAAAAGGATCATCTTCCGGAGGTGCTGCTACCGCAATAATCAAAGGATTTTTATTGTCTGGTGGTTATGTATGTTCTTGCGTATTTGAAAACGGCGAGTTTGGTTTTAAAATAATTTCTGATATTCAAGATGCAAAGATATTTGCCGGATCAAAGTATGTAAAAAGTGATCCTAAGGATATTTTTAAGAGTGTAAGTGATCTTTTAAAAAGAGGCGAGCGAGTTCTTTTTCTTGGATTGCCGTGTCAAGTTGCCGGGTTAAAAAATTATGTAAAAGAACAAGAAGGTCTCTATACTGTCGATTTGATTTGTCATGGATCTCCGTCTCCGCGCCTTTTGGAAAAATACTTGTCGGAATTTGGAATACGGCTGAATGACGCCGAACAAGTGTCGTTTCGAAACAAGACTGCGTTTGGACTTAGTGTTGATTCCAAGCGAGTGGTTCCTCGTTCTGTTTCGGATTCGTATACGGAAATGTTTTTGGCTGCAGTAGACTATACGGAGAATTGCTATTCGTGCAGGTATGCAACAACCTCAAGGTGTTCAGACATAACGCTTGGGGATGCTTGGGGATACGAAAAGTCCGAAATGGAAAAAGGAGTATCGTTGATCCTTTGCCAAAGCGAAAAGGGGGTTGAGCTGTTGAAGTCTGCTGATTTGGTGCTTACGGATGCGGATTTGGAAAAGGCGGCATTACATAATCATCAGTTGCGGCACCCTTCGGTGAGGCACAAAAGAAGAGATTCCTTTTTTAAGGTGTTGAAAAATAAGTCGGAGCGGAGCCATGTCTGTCTGTGAGCCAAGGAG
>JAZSJP010000094.1:0-2844 GCA_045534395.1 Eubacteriales bacterium
ATCACCATATTGATCTCCCCTTCGTACATGGCGATGGAGACCCGACGAATGGTTTCCGGATCCATTGACAGTTGTCGAAGCAGTTTTTTTACCTTTACGGAAGCCTCTCCGGCAGAAGAAAAGTTATCTCCGGCAACGTCAAAGTGAAATTTTACGGGTTCGCTCATGACGTGTGAACGCTGCCGCCCACAAGTCCGGTGGCGTACAATTTACCGCAGGCAGGATACATCCGCTCGGTGGTAGCGAGAATTACGATTCCCGCTTCCGTTGCGGCTTTGATCACTTCCTCGGGAGGCTTTTTGCCACGGACGAAGACGATGCAACGCATATCCATCATTTCCGCAGTGCGAACAACTTGGAGATTGACAAGTCCCGTCAGAAGAACGGCTTGGTCTTTTACAAAAGCCAAAACGTCGCTCATCATATCCGACCCGCAGGCGGAGTGGACTTCGTTTTCCAGATGTTCCTCACCGCAAAGAACCTTTGCGTCAAGAAGATCGGCAATTTTGCTGATTTTCATGGGTCGATTCCTCCAAACCGAATCCGGTCAAGCCGGAACGGAGAATCATTCTGCGTATTTTGCAAGAATTCCGGGAACGTCGGCAGCGGTAATTTTACCGTACACGTCGTCTCCGACAGTCATAACGGGAGCAAGTCCGCAACAACCGATGCAACGGGTTGCTTCCAGAGAAAATTTACCGTCGTCGGTAATTTCTCCGCCCTTGATATTAAGAACTTCGCAGCATTTGTCGTAAATAGCTTGAGAATCCTTTACGTAGCAGGCGGTACCCAGGCAAACGCCGATAACGTACTTGCCCTTGGGATTCAAAGCAAACTGTGCGTAGAAGGTGGCAACGCCGTAAACTTCTTCTACGGGAACGTTCAAACCTTCTGCGATAATGGTCTGAACTTCGATGGGGAGATATCCGTAGATATCCTGCGCCTTCTGCATGACGGGCATCAGAGCGCCGGGCTGGTCTTTCAAGGACGCGATAATATCACGCAGTTCCCGTTCTTGTTCGGGAGTTCCCTTGAAGGGGACCTTGGAGATTTTGTTACCCATAGTGTTACTTCCTCTCTTGGTTTATATTGCTATGTCGAGCCGTCTGCGACGGCTTCTTATACTATAACATTATACCACAAAACGCGCCGCAAGTAAAGTGGTATTTTGTAAAATAATTGCGAATTCATATATATAATATTATTATATTTTGCACAAAAGACCGCGACATAAAAAGAAAACCCGGAGCATAAACTGCTCCGGGAGCCTATCAACAGATTTCGTACCGATGCAGAGCGATGACTCTGCCGAGGATCTGAACCTCGTCGGCGTAAATAGGAGAATACGCGTCGTTTTCCGGCTGGAGACGAAAACGCTGTCCGTCTCGGTAGAAACGCTTGACCGTCGCCTCTTCTCCCAGAAGAGCGACTACGATCTGACCGTCTTCCGCCACGGGAGTCCGCAAAACGATGATAATGTCACCGTCCAAAATTCCGGCATTGATCATACTGTCCCCTCGTACCGTAAGAGCAAAGGTATCTCTGCCCCGAATCTGATCTGCGGGAACCTGAATGTAATCCTCAATATATTCCTGCGCAAGAATGGGCTGCCCGGCAGTGACTCTGCCTACCACGGGAATCTTAACGAAAGAACCGCCGGAAGACTGATTTGTCAAGCGAATCACTCGTTTTTTATTGGGTTCCTTGGAAATTAAACCTTCTTCACACAGTTGATTCAAATGATAGTGCACCGTTGCGGGAGAAGACAACCCCACCGCCTTGCAAATTTCACGAACCGAGGGAACGTACCCCTCTTCGGTAACTTTATTGGTGACAAACTCCAGGATCTCCGACCGTTTTTCGTCTCGTTTCGACATAAACTTCTCCTTCTCTTTGGACATCGTAGATTCTACCGCTATTATAGCACAATTTTTCTCTTTTGTAAATGCTGTTCGCAAAATTTTCGAAAATTTATTCTATTTTTAGGAGAAAATCCATGAAGCACCAAGAGTTCGACTGCTTTTTCCCCGATAAAAGCACCGTATTCGGACGGAGCCGAGGCGGTTGCGATCTAACGGAGACGGCCTGGGGAATCGGAAAAAATTCCATTCTTTTTCTTTCGGGGTTTTCCCCAAACGAAGCACCCCTTTCCCGCCTTCTTTTGCAATGGAGAAACGACCTTTCCCGGCAAGAAAACCGGGACGGAATTTTAGGAGATTTCGACCTGAAACTTCTAAAAAACAAGTGCACCGTGCACATTGTTGCGTGCATTAATCCGGATTCATTTAAAATAAACCAAAACGGTATATTTAAAAATGAGAGATTTTCTAAAAATACATTGAGATCATCGGAAAATTCAGAAAATGATCTTCCTTCATGCAAAAATTTAAGAGGCGTTGATTTAAACCGAAATTTCAATTCAAATTGGATCAAGTTGAGGCAGTCGAACCCCTACCGAACCGACATCGGCGCTTTCCCCGAGAGCGAACCGGAAACGGCATATCTTGCGGCTCGACTCAAGGCAAATCTTCCCCGTTCCGCCGTCATCTTGCGTCAGGGAAATTCGGGCATTTTCTTCCCGACACATGCGACGGAAAAGGAACGTCGGGAAGCCGACTTTTTGGGAGATTACGCCGGGCTTTCCGTCTCCCCCGCCCACGCCACCGACGGAACGTTGCTACAATGGTTGACCGACCGTGGATGCAAGGCACTTGAGATTCGAATCAACGAAATTCCCCCGCATCAATACCCCCGATTCCGAGATCTTTTGACCATGTGCGCGGCATTGACATAGAAAAATCCAAGGTTTTGTCAAAAAAAAGTACGCCTTTCACCTTGCTTTTT
>JAZSJP010000213.1:0-5109 GCA_045534395.1 Eubacteriales bacterium
CCACAATAATGCATTGACAAGGGTTCCGTCCGGATTCCCGGCGGCGGGATGAACCACCATTCCTTGAGGTTTGTTAACAACCAATAAATCGTCGTCTTCGTAGACAATTTCCAGGGGAATATTTTGTGGAATCGCTTCTAATGGTTTTGGATCGGGAATTAAAACAACGATTTGGTCTCCCCCGCGGATTTTTGCGCTTTTCCCCGCTGTTTTTCCGTTAAGCGTGATATTCCCCTCTTCCAGTAAAACCGAAACAGCCGAGCGAGAAAAGCTCTGCTCGGCGGTATCGTTTAAAGCAATTGAAAGGTATTTATCAATCCGTTGGGGTTCACAGGTTTCCGGAACGGACAAAATACGTTCAGTCATCAGTCAAGTATTTCTCCTTTGGAAAAAAGGAACAGAATTATAAACAAAATGCATCCGCAACAAACAAAAATGTCAGCCACGTTAAACACGGCAAAGTCGATGAGATAAAAATCAAACATATCCACGACAAAGCCACGAAAAACGCGGTCAATCAAATTCCCTACTCCACCGGAAACGACGCAAACCAAGGCAACACGCCCTACTGCGGAATGCACGGCTCCTCGAAGCAGTAAAATGATGATTACGGAGCAAAGCAGAATCGTTAACAGAATGAAAAACCAGGTTTGTCCCGCCAAAATACTAAAGGCGGCACCGGTGTTTTCACAATATTGCAATCGAAAAACGCCCTTCCACAATTCAAAGGTTGATATGGGACGCAATGCGTAATATGCCAAAGCTTTTACCAACTGATCCAACCCAACAATGGACGTAAAAATCAAAAGGTATCCAAACCATTCTGCCTTTGTGGAGTTCTTCATGAAATTAGTCTTCGTCGTCATCGTCGAAGAAGTCGTCATCATCGTCATCGTCTTCATCACGGAAGAACAATTTCTTCTTCTTTTTGGGTTCCTTTTTCTTTTTGGTTTCTTCGTCGTCAAAGAGATCTTCCAATCCTTTGGCAGTGCGTTTTTCAGAGGCACGTTTTGCAGATTGCTCGAAGAGATCATCGTCAAAATCAACAACGTCGTTGACGATAATAGGATCATCTTTCACATTTGCTGCGGGGGCAATTTCAATTTCGGAATTATCGCCGTCATTGAACGATTGATTCAAAATATCGAGAGTTTCCGAACCGATTTTGATATCATCAAACTTCATATTGGGGATTTCTTCCACCATCTTAATGTGAGCCGTATAGGTGTCCATCAAAGAATTCTTGAAGGTCTCAATTTCTGCGGTCAATTTTTGCGTAATTGCATTTTGACGATTCGCTTCGTATTGTGCGGTTTCAATAAGTTTTTTCGCATAATCTTCGGCGTCAGCAACAAGGCGCTCTGCCTTTTTGCGAGCTTCTTCCATTTCTTCCGAAGGATTTTGAGGAATGACGACAGGCGCAACAGGTTCCGCAACAACGGGAGCAACCGCCGGCGCTTGAGCCATTTCGTTCAGTTTTTCAGTCAAAAGATTAACCTTATTTTTCAGGGCGTTGCGTTCTTCCAGAAGACGGGTATAGTCAACCAAAATTTCGTCCAAGAATTGGTCGACTTCGTCGCCTTTATATCCGCCGCCTTTGGTGCTGGTAAATTCTTTGGTTTCAATTTCTTTGGGTGTAATCATGATAATTTCTCCTTCTATGAAACGTTTATAGTTCTTTTAAAATTTAATGTCCGGCTCAAGAGACGCTGCGATATCGCCGGAAACTTCAATTCCACCGGGGGTGATCAAAAAAGTGTTGGTCGCAATTTTTTTGGTATTTCCTTGCATTGCATAAGCAACGCCGCTGAGAAAATCAATAAAATGACGCGCGTCTTTTGCGATCAATTCCAAATTCAAAATTACTGATTCATGGTTCAGTAAGTGGTCTGCAATGGTTAACAATTGGTCGTTGGAAGGGTCATTGGGGCGAAAGAGAACAAATTGTTTCTTTGCCTTCCCGGGAACGGCACAAATCGGAGCCTCTCTTTTGTCCGAATTCCCAATTTGCTCCTCCATTTCAAACTCCTCTTCCTCTTCTCTCGGCGCAAAACGGTCAAATAATCCCATATGCATATCCTTCTTTCTCTTTTTTTATTACACGTATAAAGCTGTTCCGATACGAACCATATTGGCGCCGTATCGAACTGCTGTTGCGTAATCATTGCTCATTCCCATAGATAAAATATCCATGGTGATTCCATAAGGTTTTTTATCCGTATATTCACGGTATAACTCATACATTTGACGATAATACTCGTCCTTTGTTTCAATTGGCATGACTGCCATCAATCCGCGAATTCTCAAATTCGGAAGTTTTGAAACGTTTTCCAGAAGACCGTCTAATTCGTCTTTCCGAACTCCGTATTTTTGAGGTTCTTCCGCAATATTGACTTGGATTAAAATATCAACAGTCTTGTTTGCAAGGTCTGCACAACGGCTGATTTCTGCTGCCAAATGATAAGAATCAACAGAATGAATCAAATCCGCGCAAATAATTGCTTTTTTTACCTTATTGGTTTGTAGATGTCCGATGAGATGCCTCGTTCCTTGCATGAGCGGCGCTCGTTCCAAAAGAGAGACAACGCGATTTTCCGCAAAATCCGAAACCCCAAGTTCAGCCAATTCAGGAATTACTTCCGTAGGTTGGTTTTTTGTTACGGCAACCAGAGTGACATCTTGCCCGATTCCGTTTTGGGATACAACGTCGGAAATTTCTTGCTTGATTTTCAAGTAATTATCACGAATCATTAGTTGATATTTACTACCTTTCCGTCATAGACGTCTTTTCCGCCGATTACAACGGAGTCGTTGAGAATTAACGTTCTCGAAGGTGAATCCGTATTGGGGGTTATTACTGCAAAATCCTTCTCTTCATTACGGAAAAGGACGGAAACCGGCTTAAACACAAGTTTTGCACCCGAAAGAACGTAAACACCGGTCTCTCCTTCCAAAACGCGAATAGCATCTTTATCAACCCGAAATCCGGAATAGGATTGCAAAACGATTCGGGCATTACAGATACGCAAAGAATAAAGTGCTTCGTTGAAAGACGGTCCTTCCAACGTAATGGCAATTTCGCCATCGCTGGATTCCGAACGGTTGATTACCGTCATGTTTACAGTCTGCGATCCGTGAGCCGACGTGTCAAAACGAACGGCCCAGCTTGTCCCCTTCTCAAAAATTGAGGCTTTTTCTTCGGAAACGGTACACACGTAAGTCCAATAGGAAAAATGTTGTAACTTTCCGATATAATCGGACGGGCGCTTTTCCGGATTCATTTCGAGCAAAGAATGAACCGTTTTTGGATCACAGTCGATATAATCTGATGATTTTAAGGATTCATACCCGTCGTATTGGGAAGAAAAATAACCCGCCTGAGGTGCGTATACCGCTGTTTGTTTTGCTACGTTACCTGTCAATAGGGTTTTTCGGGTGGATTCACAATTCGAAAGAATTTGCTTGTAATACGACTTGTCCCCCGTTGCTTTAATATCACGTTTGATGAAATAGGAAATTACCTGTATAGACGCATCTGTAGTCTCGGTTAAATTTCCGCTGTTGGATGCTGAAAGATATAGCTCAATGGCATCCTTGGTCTTTGCATCGAGGGTTTGAAGATTGTACTGCGTTGTTGCAGAAATGCAGTCGTTTAATAATCCGATTTGACGATCGATATTATCCAACGTCAGTCGGTTGGTTGACGTGGACTGTGTTGTTCCGTAAGTTGCAACGGTATCACCGATGGAAATACGGTCTCCGTCCGAAACCTTAAAGTCAATTGACGCCGGGGTTCCCTGCGCGGAAACAAGTACTTCATCTCGAAGAGCAATCCCGGTAACTTCTAAAGCATCATCGTAGAGAATAGATTCCGCAGGCCGTACCGAGAGCTTTTCGGAACGAAAGATGGAAGGAATTACACTTGCCGCAAGATAAACTAAAACAACGGCAACGACAATCCAAAAAGAGATGGTAGTAATCTTACTTTTCATATTTATGCAATGGGAGAAATGGTAGAGATCGCATGCTTATAAATCATATTTTCTTTACCGTCAGACTCCAATAAAATTACAAAATTGTCAAAGCTTTTGACGATACCGCGCATCTGAAACCCGCTGATTAAGTAAACAATGATGGGAGAACGGTTTTTTCGGGCATCATTCAAAAAGGTTTCTTGAATATTACTGTGATGGTTGCGTTCCGAGGATTTAATTTCTTCTGTCATACGGCACCTCGCTGAGTAGTGTTATTATTTATTATATCACATTACTATGTATTTGGCTATACGTTCACAGCAAGAGTTCAGAATATTGTCAAAATTTTCGAGATCAATATGGTACCAGTTGATCTGTTTTTCTCTTCGAAACCACGTCAACTGTCGCTTTGCATAATTTCGACTTTCTTTTTGAATTCTTGAAATAACCTCTTCCAAAGAGGTTTCCCCTGCGAAATAATCGTCAAACTGTCGATATCCAATGGCTTGCCGTGCCGTTTTGGAGCATGGAATGCTTTTTAGATGCTTAACTTCATCAAGAAGCCCCAAATCCATCATCTGCAGTACACGCTTGTCGATGCGGTCATATAGAAAAGAGCGGTCTTCAGCCGTTAGGCCGACGCAAAAAAATTCGTAAGGACTTTCCGATTCTTTTGCCTTAATGTTTTGCTCCGTTTGGGTAATCCCCGTATTATGAAAGACTTCAAGTCCGCGAAGGATACGTTTCTTATCTTTGGGGAAAAGGCGCGACGCCAATTCAGGGTCGATTTCTGCAAGGCGCGCAAGCATTGTTTCTCCGCCCAAGGCCTCGTAATCATCTTCTAAAGATTTACGGTAGGATTCATCTACCGGTTCCTCCGAAAGGGTTAAGTTTTGCATGAAAGAAGATACGTAAAGCCCGGTTCCCCCGACGAGAATTGGCAATTTTTTTCGTGAAAGAATATCGGATACGCAGTGGTTTGCATCTGCAAGGTATTGTTTCAGCGTGTATTCTTCCGTCGGATCCAAGATATCAATTAAATGATGCGGAATTCCGCTCATTTCTTCTAAGGTGGGTTTTGCCGTTCCTATATCCATTTTGCGGTAAATTTGCATGGAATCCGCCGAGATAATCT
>JAZSJP010000053.1:0-4474 GCA_045534395.1 Eubacteriales bacterium
TGAAAGACGCGGCTGCGGGAAATCCGAGAGCCTCTTTCAGTTCTTTGACCAACTGCCAAGAATTGAAGGCGTCTAAAAAGTTGATAAATCCGGGTCTGCCGGAGGGAATTTCAATGGGAAGTTCACTGCCGTCGTGCATAAAAATCTTGGCAGGCTTCTGATTGGGGTTACATCCGTATTTCAGTTCAAATTCTTTCATGTCGGTCTCCCTTATTTATTTTTATTGACAATTCTCGTTTCAACAGCGCCGTTTTCCAAATCAATATAACGGACGAAAAGAGAAACTTTGTTGTCTTGATTGAGATTCTTCCAGATCAAATCGGTCAGAGAATCAATATCGGTATCGGGCAATTCCAAGGTCTTGGGTTCTCCTTCGAAGGAAGGAAGGGGATTGCCGTCACAATTGTAGGTGTGAATAAATTTTGCGCGTCCGTTGAGGGGGTTATTGTAAGCGTAAGTAAAACGCTCGCAGGAAGCGTCGTTGCCCTCGGCGGATTTCAGAATGGACATGGCAAAATTCATCTCGCCGTTTTCATGATGAATAATTCCGGAGATGCGGGGGGTAAAGTTGGGAGCGTCGTCCTCAAATTCCCGGGTGCGCAACGCCTGTTCAAAGGTCATTTGCTTGTCCATCAGATCGTAGATGGTGTCGGTTTGATCACCGTTGGTGACGATGGTCTTATTGCCCAACACACGGACGGGATAATAAATAATCAGGTGGGGATCGGTCATTTTGGATTCGTCAAATGCCTTGGTGCGCATGGCGTCACCCTCGGCAACGAAGACGCGATTGCGACTGTTTTCGCTTCTTCCCATAATGAAGTAAGCAGTAATCGCTTTTTTTCCGTCGGCGGATTTACCGATAACAATACCTCTGCCGTGATATGCCAAAGAATTCAATTCTTGTTGAATGGTTGAAATAATCATAATGATCCCTTTCCTTAATCAATATAAACTTTGTTGTCAACGACCCGGATCTTACCCTGACAGAACAGACGGACGGCTTCGGGCAAAATCTTCCATTCCGCCTCTTCCATGATCCGTTGTTGAAGGATTTCGGGGGTGTCGTCGGTCTTGACTTCTACTGCCTTTTGCAGAATGATGGGTCCTGCGTCACATTCGGGCGTGACGATATGCACCGTAGCACCCGAAACCTTGACGCCCTTTTCCAAAGCCGCTTCGTGCACCTTCAGTCCGTAATATCCCTTTCCGCAAAAAGACGGAATCAGGGCGGGGTGAACGTTTATGATGCGATTGGGGTAAGCCTCGTAAACTTGTTCGTCGATAATGGTTAAAAACCCAGCCAAAACCACCAAGTCAATGTTTTCGTCCCGTAGGGTGTCCACCAAAGCCTTGGAATAATCCGCAATGGTTTCAAAAGCCTTGCGGGGCAAAACTTTAGAAGGAATTCCGTTGTCTGCGGCGCGTTGCAACGCGTAAACGCCCGGTTTGGAAGCCAAGACCAAGGCGATTTTTCCGCCTTCGAAGGTTCCTGCTTTCTCCGCGTCGATCAACGCTTGCAGATTGGTTCCGCCTCCTGAAACGAGAACAGCGATACGGGTGGTGCTCAGCATATCGTCACCTTATCGTCGGAAGCAACGATTTCACCGATAACGTAAGCGTCTTCCCCATTGGCTCTCAAAATTTCAAGAGCGGTTTCCACTTCTTCTGCGGGAACGACGATGCTCATGCCGACACCCATATTATAGGTGTTGTACATATCCCGCTCGGGAATATTCCCGGTTTTTGCAATGAGATCAAAAATGGGAAGAACCTTAACGGCGCTCTTGTTGATCTTTGCGCCCAATCCGTCGGGAATGGAGCGAGGAATATTTTCATAAAATCCGCCGCCGGTAATGTGAGAGATCCCCTTGACGTCCACCTTTTCCAGCAAAGCGAGGACGGATTTTACGTAGATCTTGGTGGGAACCAACAAAGCTTCCGCCACGGTCTTTCCGCCCAATTCTTCCTTGGGAACGTAGAGGTCGGGATTGTTGTTATCAATATCAAACACTTTACGGCAAAGGCTGAATCCGTTGGAATGGATTCCGGTGGAAGCAAGGGCGATGACCACGTCTCCGGCGTTCATGCGGGTGTTGTCCAAAATTTTCTTTTTATCCACGATTCCCACGGCAAATCCGGCAAGGTCGTAATCTTCCACGGGCATCATTCCGGGGTGTTCCGCAGTCTCTCCGCCGATCAAAGCGGCACCCGACTGCACGCAACCTTCCGCAACACCGCTGACAATGGCGGCAATTTTTTCGGGAACATTTTTTCCGCAGGCAATGTAATCCAAGAAGAACAGGGGTTTTGCGCCGACGCAAATAATATCGTTAACGCACATGGCAACGGCGTCGATCCCGATGGTATCGTGCTTATCCATGAGAATTGCCAATTTTACCTTGGTGCCGCAACCGTCGGTTCCGGAAACCAAAACCGGTTCTTCCATTCCGGCAACGGGAAGACCGAAACAACCGCCGAAGCCTCCGACGTCGTCGAGACAGCCTTCGTTCTTCGTGCGGGCAACGTGTTTTTTCATCAGTTCCACAGCCTTGTATCCGGCGGTAATATCCACACCGGCGGCGGCGTAACTGTCAGATTTGGATTGAGGGTGCATAATAGTACTCCTTCCGTTCTATGTAAGTATTATTCTTTTCCGTTCCAGCAATAGGTACAGAGTTTGTCGGCGTCAAGCCCGATGGCTTTCAGAACGCCGTCCAGCGATTGGAATTCCAAGGACGAGAAACCGAAGCGATCGCTGATGGCTTTGCGCAATTCTCTGCCCCGTGGGGTAGACGCATCGGAATATTCATCCAGATGATCAAATCCGGATTCTCCTTCCAGATCCATAATGATCCGGCGTGCCAAAAGTTCCATTTCACTGTTGGCGCGGGAGAAGTTGAGGTACTTACAACTGTACATAATAGGCGGACAGCCGGAGCGCATATGGACGCTCTTAGCGCCGTGCTCGTACAAAAATTCCACCGTCTCCTTCAGCTGAGTGCCGCGAACGATGGAATCGTCCACAAAGAGCAGATTCTTCCCTTCAATAAACTGACGAATGGGAATCTGCTTCATCTTTGCGACCTTTTCCCGTTCCGCTTGACGGCTGGGGGTAAAACTTCTTGCCCAGGTGGGGGTATATTTTATATAAGGACGGGCAAAGGGAACGTGGCATTGATTGGCGTATCCGATAGCAAGGGGCGTTCCCGAATCGGGAAGACCGCTGACGTAATCCAGATCGTCGTGGTTGCCGTCTTTTGCGTCGGTCTCTGCCAAAATAGCGCCGTCACGGTTTCGCATTTGCTCCACGTTGATGCCTTCATAAGTCGATGCGGGATAGCCGTAATACGTCCATAAAAAGGCGCACATGCGCATCTTCTTTCCCGGCGCCACCAACTGTTGAACGCCTTGTGGGGAAAGTTCCACCACTTCGCCGGGACCCAATTCCCGTGTCACGGTATATCCCAATTTTTCACAGGCAAAAGATTCAAAGGAAGCACAGTAATCGCCGTCTCGCTCGCCGATCTGAACGGGAGTTCTTCCCAGCAGATCCCGAGCAACGATGAGATTTCCGCCTTCTTTGAGAATCAGAATGGAAGCGGACCCGTCAATACATTGCTGAGCAAAACGGATTCCTTCCTCAAGAGAATTTCGCTGACTGATGAGTGCCGCGATCAATTCCAATGAATTGACCCGACCGGAAGTCATGGCGGAATAGTAGCCGCCGCCTTCCTCAAAATATTGATCAATAAGTTCTTTTGAATTGTTAATCACGCCGACCATACAAATGGCGTAAGTACCGAGCTTCGAGCGAATCAACAGAGGCTGAGGGTCCTGGTCGCTGATACAACCGATGGCGGAAGAACCCTGCATCTCATCAAAAATGCTCTCAAACTTGGTGCGGAAAGGGGAATTTTGAATGTTGTGAATCTCACGCTGCAACCCCAAAGTTCCGTCGTACGCTGCCATGCCGCCCCGGTAGGTTCCCAGATGCGAATGGTAGTCGGTACCGAAAAATACGTCGGCAATGGCGTCTTGCTTACAGACCGCGCCGAAAAAGCCTCCCATAGACAAAAATCCTCCGTAGGAAAATTAAAATAAGCACGCAGAAAAACGAGACCCGGACCGCACGTACACAGCGCGGTCCGGCAAAAATTCATTAAGCAAAGAACAGTTTGTTCAAGGTCAGAGGATCGACGTATTCGCCGTCCTTGTAAACGCGCATATTTCCGGAAGCGATTTCGTCAATGAGCATAACTTCGCCTTTGTCGTCGTAACCGAATTCGAACTTAATGTCGTACATATCCAGACCCTTTTCCTTCAAATCGTCGGCAACGATCTTGGTGATTGCTTGGGTCATAGCCTTCAGAGAATCGTACTGCTCGGAAGTCATAACACCCGGATCCACCAGACCGTCTTTTGTTACCAGGGGATCGCCCTTGGCGTCGTTCTTAAAGGTGGTTTCCACGTA
>JAZSJP010000066.1:0-2043 GCA_045534395.1 Eubacteriales bacterium
GAACGAATTCGAAATCATTTTCATTCAGCGTCTTGTCGGACAGGGTGACGGTAGCGTCAACGTTTTCAGAAGTGGGTTCTGCCTTGGGTTCTTCGTTGGCAACGAAGAACGTAGCATGAGGAATGACTTGGTCTTTGGCAAAGTCATAGCCGGTCAACAAGGTGCCGGATTCATAAACGGTGGCAATGTAACCGACGTTTTCCTCATAATTGGAAGGAACGTGAACTGCGGTGTAACCCAAATCGCCGCTTGCGGCAACGAAGGAATCCCCGTCCTTGGTAAAGGTTAAGGTTTGAGAGAGGATAAGTCCGTTATAATTGATGGATTTATGCGTATGACCGCTGAAATGGATCACGTTATCGTGGTCTTTCAGAATGTCGTAAAGACCATCGAAGATTTCATACTGAGAGTACAAGGAAATTCCGCTTTGCTTCAGAGGATAGTGGAACATCAACACCACGTTTTGATAATCGTCGGAATTTGCCAAAACGCCGCGGAGCCACGTCTTCTGCTGTTCCGTCAGTTCTCTGGCAACGTCCTCCTTGGGACCGACTTCAGCTTCCAATTCGTGAGCACCGATTCCGAGGAATACGAACAGATCGTCTCCGTATTGAACGGTGTAATCGTAAATCACGCCTTGTTCTGCGTAAACGTCGTTCACTTCTACCTTAAATTCGCCGTTTTTGCCGGTGAAGTTTACGTTGGCGTAGGTGGAAACGTTGTTCATCATGTTCTGAACGGCTTGAGCGGTAACTTGATCTGCTGCAATATTCTTAGACAAAGAGTCATGATTACCCAAAGTCGTAAAGATGGGAAGAATATCCTTGAAGGGATCGTTTGCCGCCGCAAAGAGATCGTAATTGCTTTGAACACCGTAAGAAGTGAAGTCTCCGGCGGTTACCACAAAGGCAGCACCGTTGTTCTTCAGAACTTCCATAGCATTCGCATAAGCAGCGGGAGCCCCCGAGGAACCGAAATGAATATCGGACAGAACACCGAAGGTGTACTTAACTTCTCCGAGATCGACAGTTTCTTCGGGCAGTTCATAAGATTGAACGCGAAGACCGTTGCAAACCAGCCAAAGATGGGTTGCCTTCGAAGGAAGAACTACGCGATCGGGGAAGTTGTAAGTCAGAATATTTCCGCTTACGGAAATCTTATCGGAAGCGATAGCCGCATATCCGTCCAAGAGACCTTCTGCGGTACCCCAATACAGAGAATACTGTTCCGTAACGTTGTCAACGAAGGTAGCGGTAACGGTACCTTCTGCATATACGGATTTCACAGATTCGAGGGTATATGCAAGTTCGGGAAGGCGAGGAATGGTATAAGTGCGCTCAAAATCATAGCCGGCAACGGTCAATTTTACCGTCACGGAGCCTTCCGCTGTTTGAGTAGCATCGGTTTTTGCAGTCACTTCTGCAGAAGCGTCCTTATCCAAAATGGAGAAAGTATCTTCCAATTTTTCTGCAGTAAAGTAGTTGGAAACAAAGATGGAATCCAATGCCGATTCCACTTCGGCACGAATAGCGGCTTCGTCCACGATGGTGCGCAGTTTGGTGCCGTTTTCGGCAAGGCTTGCGCCGATAGCGTACCGAACGCCGTCATCGTTGATGGTACAAGTATTTGCGAGAACCTTTTCGCTTGCCGTAAAGTCAATGCGGGTAGTGGTTCCCACGGTAACTACGGGAGCCTCAGAACTTTGAACCAACAGATTCTTGGCGCTTCCCGTCAGGCTTCCGCCCGCAAGGGTAAGTTCATTGACTTTCATAAAAAATAAAATCCGCCTTCTTACGAAAGCGGATTTTTCCTGGTGCACCTTCAGGGACTCGAACCCGGGACCCACTGATTAAGAGTCAGTTGCTCTACCAACTGAGCTAAAGGTGCATATTAAATTAAAGGAAGAGAATGTCGGCATCGCCCTATTTTCCCGGGCCGTCGCCAGCCAAGTATTTTCAGCACCTAAGAGCTTAACTACCGTGTTCGGAATGGGAACGGGTGGAACCTCTTCGTCATAGACACCGACTATTCTCTTAGAAGGCT
>JAZSJP010000234.1:0-4229 GCA_045534395.1 Eubacteriales bacterium
AAACTAACTCTCGAAAGGAAAGAAACCTATGATCTTTGCCTGTGAAAAAAATTTACTGTTAGAAGCGGTCAACACCGTTTCCCGCGCCGTACTTCCTAAGGCGACTTCTCCCGTTATGGAAGGAATTTTGGTAGAATGTTACGAAGAAGGTCGTATGAAGTTGATTGCCTACGATCTTTCTTTGGGCATTGAAACCGAAGTTCCCGCGGAAGTGGAAAAAGGCGGAAACTTCGTCGTCAACGCTAAAATGTTCGGGGATATTCTCCGCGCCATGGACAACGATACGGTTTCTTTCAAAATGGACGAAAATTTGAATCTGACCGTTTCCTGTGCCACGGCTCGTTTCGTTATCGGTTGTATTGACGCGGCGGGATTTCCCACGTTGCCCATGATTCAGGAAAATAAGACCATTGAAGTAAAGGAAGATATTTTGTCTTCCATGCTCCGTCAAACCTTGTTTGCCGTATCGGAAAACAACGCGACTCCTATTTTACAGGGTACGCAGTTCCGGGTGGAAAAAGGAGAATTGCAGTTGGTTGCTACCAATCAATATAAATTGGCAATTCGCAAAGAGCCTTACGTATACGAGGGGAATCCCTTCCGCTTTGTGGTACCCGGAAAGACTGTAACGGAACTGACCCGTATGCTCAAAGGAGACGGCGACGATATGGTGCGCATTTCTTTGGCAGAGCGTCAAATTGTGTTTGAATTGAAAAATACCGTGGTGATTTCCCGCTTGTTGGAAGGGGATTTCTTGGATTACGAACGGATTTTGCCCACTTCTTTCACCACCGTTGCTACGTTAAAGATCGACGGATTAAAGCGTGCCATGGAACGTGCGTCTATTCTGTTGAATAACGAAAAAATTCGCATTCCCGTGCGCTTCTCCTTTGAATTTGATTCCATCGTCACGTCTTGCCGTTCTTCTACGGGGAATACCTTGACCGATCAGATCAAAGCGACCATCGACGGAAATAATTTGGAAATCGGTTTTAATAACAAATATATTTTGGAAATTCTTGCTGCCGCCGAATGCGACGAAGTTATGATAGGATTGAATAAACCCAACACCTTGATGAAAGTGACCCCCACCGAGGGAGATCGGTTTATTTTCTTACTTTCCCCAATGCACTTGAAAGGTTGATAAGGAGTGTTTCTACCTTTCTTTTCAGGAGAAAAGAAAGGTAGGCAAAGAAAAGCCAAGGTCGGCGAATTACATTCGCCGAAAGAAAAAAAAGAGGTGAAAGAATTTCACCGATTACGGCTTTTTCTTTTGTTTCTTTTCTCTTTTCTCCTGAAAAAGAAAAGAAAGAAAGGTAATGTAATGATTATAAATTCTCTTCAAGTACAAAACTTTCGAAACATGGAATACCAAGAGTTTCGGTTTTCTCCCGGGGTGAATATTCTTTTAGGAGATAACGCTCAGGGAAAGACCAACGTGATTGAGGCTCTTTGGTTGTTTTCCGCTTGTAAATCCTTTCGGGTAAACGACGATAAGGCGTTTATTAAAATCGGAGAACACCGCGCCGCCATTTATGGGGAGTATGAGCGTAACGGACGGATCTATAAACCGGTGATGAAATTCTACGACGACAAGCGTCGGGAAATTTTTCTCAACAACGTTGCCGTGCGTCCTAAAGAGATTGTAGGGCAGTTTCCGGCCGTTTTGTTTTTCCCGGATCATTTGTCGTTGATTAAGGGTTCTCCGGAATTAAGGCGCAAATTTCTTGACTTAGCTCTATGTCAGACCGACCCTTCCACGTTGACGGTTCTGAATGAATACAATAAAGTGCACCAGCAGAGAAACGCTCTTTTAAAGCAATATCGGGAGCGAATCGACGCAAAATCCGCCTTGGATATTTGGGACGAAAAAATTGCTTCTCTGTCGGCGCGCATTGCATGGCGCAGATACGAATATCTTTCTCAAATGACCCCCTTTGCGCAAAAGGTAATGGACGAAATTTCCGGGGGAAAAGAAAGGTTGGATATCCAATATCAAACGGTATGTTCTATGCCGCCGCGGGATATGGAAGATTTGGAAGATAAATTTTTCTACGCTTTGAAATCCCATCGGGAAAAGGATATCTTATCGGGACACACTTCTACGGGCGTTCACCGGGACGATTTTGACCTCTTTATCAATAGTGAAAATGCAAAAATTTACGCATCACAGGGCCAACAACGCTCGGCGGTCATGGCTCTGAAAATGGGAGAAGCCGATTTGTTGAGGAAATCCACGGGAGAATTTCCCATCATGCTCTTTGACGACGTCTTTTCCGAGTTGGACCCCTTCCGCCGCAGTTATATCATCGAACGAATCCGCGGCAGACAGGTGATTTTGTCCTGCTGTGAAGACACGGGAGATTTTGCCCAAGCCACCATTTTCCGCATTAAGGGGGGCTGTGTAGAATGAATCGGGGAATGATGCTCCATATCGGAGCAGGGTATCTGATTCGGGTCACCGAAATCGTGGGAATATTCGATTTGGACAAGACCACCTACGGAAAAAGGACCCGAGAATTTTTGGCAAGAGCCCAAAAAACAGGTCAGGTCGTTTCCGCTGGTGAGGAACTGCCAAAATCCTTTATCGTGTGTAAGGAAAAAGGAAAAACCACCGTTTATCTTTCTCAATTAGCAACGGCAACGTTGCAGAAAAGAATTGAAAATTTAAAACAGTAAAAGAAAAATTACATACACTCATGAAAGGAACTATTATGAGCGAACTGACGAACAACGTGACCGCTACGGGAGCGAAGTACGACGAAACGCAGATTCAGGTCTTGGAAGGGTTGGAAGCCGTCCGGAAGCGTCCGGGTATGTATATCGGCTCCACGTCCATTCAAGGTCTGCACCATTTGGTGTACGAAATCGTGGACAACGCCATCGACGAAGCTTTGGCGGGATACTGTAAACACATTCACGTCAACATTTTGCCCGGGAATATTATTCGGGTCAAGGACGACGGACGAGGAGTCCCCACGGGAATTCACCCCAAGATGGGAATTTCCACCTTGGAAGTGGTTTATACCATTCTCCACGCCGGCGGAAAATTCGGCGGAGAGGGATATAAAGTCTCCGGCGGTCTTCACGGCGTTGGTGCGTCGGTAGTAAACGCCCTGTCCCAATGGATGGAAGTCCGAGTTCACGACGGAAAGAAGATTCATTTCCAACGGTATAACCGCGGAAAGCCCGAAGATTCCGTACAAATTATCGGGGATACGGAAAAGACCGGTACCGAAGTTACCTTCCTTGCCGACGATGAGATTTTTGAAACGTTGCAATATGAATACGACGTTTTGTTGAAGAGACTTCGGGAGCAAGCCTTCTTAAACGGCGGAATCCATATTATCTTTACCGACGAGCGGGGCGACGAACCCGTCGTCACCGACCTTCAGTACGAGGGCGGCGTCAAGTCTTTCGTGGAATACCTCAACTCTCAGAGAAAGAGCGAAGGATTGCACGAAGTGATTCACATTTCCGTTGCCAACGAGAACAACGCGGCGGAAGTGGCGTTGCAATATACCGATTCTTACGCTCCTTTGATCCTTTCCTTTGCCAACAATATTAACACCACCGAAGGCGGTATGCACGAGGTTGGTTTTAAAACGGCGCTTACCAAGGTTTTGAATAACTACGCTCAGGCGCGCAAGATTATTAAAGAAGGCAATCAACTGCTGGAAGGGGAAGACGTGCGGGAAGGTTTGACCGCTGTTATTTCCGTCAAGTTGACCGAGGCGCAGTTTGAAGGTCAGACCAAGACCAAGTTGGGCAATAGTGAAATGCGCCAGGTGGTCTATCAGATGATTATGCAGAAGATGGCGGATTTCCTGGAAGAAAATCCCTCGGTTGCCCGCACCATCATCGACAAAGCAATGAACGCTCAAAACGCCCGAGAAGCGGCGCGCAAAGCCAGAGAAAACGTCCGCCGCAAAACGGGTCTCGAATCGGGATAGATGCCCGACAAATTGCAGGACTGCAATGAAAAAGACCCGTCTCTGTGTGAAATTTACATTGTAGAGGGTGACTCCGCCGCAGGTTCTGCCATTCAGGGCAGAGACTCCCGCTTCCAAGCCATTCTTGCCATGTGGGGGAAAATGCTCAACGTGGAAAAGGTTCGCGTGGATAAAATCTACGGCAACGATAAATTGTCTCCCCTCATTATCGCTTTGGGCGCAGGTATCGGAGATACCTTCAATTTAAGTCGGATCGTAGCCATGTCGTTCTGTGAG
>JAZSJP010000226.1:0-3478 GCA_045534395.1 Eubacteriales bacterium
GTCTGTAACGTAAGAGTTCTTACGAATGGCAACGTTGGTGTTTTGCCCGTTGGTTCCTTTGACCGTCACGGACAGGTTTCTGTTGTTGGTTAAATTTTGATACGATGCCCAAAGATTGTCCGTAAGGGTGGAATTATCCGGGTTCATAACGCTCTGTGCAACGATTTGTTCGACAGAATTTCCTTGAATGTTGAATCCCAAGGTGTAGAACAGTGCGCGAACGTCGGAATCCGTCGTTTGATAGTGATTTTGGATTTGATTGATTACGTAGGACGCCGTAAGTTGGGTTAAAAAGGCATCACCTGCATTGAGATTTGTGGAACTTCCGTTTCCGAGGTTTGCGTTAGCCCCGTCTACGTTGTCGTAATTGGTGGTATTGACCGTGGGGGCACCGTCGGACATTAAGACCAAGATGGGCATACGGGTTTCGTCTTTTTGCCAATTATCGCCCTCGATTTTGGTAGATGCTTGGGAAAACATCTCCCACGCTTCCCAAAGACCTGCCTGAATGAAGGTTCCGCCTTCCGCGGTTCTGCTTGCGGAAACGGAATTGTTTTGAGAATTCTTTACTCCGCTTGCAACGGAGACCGTGTCATTGTTATAGGAAAGGAATACTCTGTTTCTGTTTGGGGTGTAACGGTCAAGGGGCAATAAGGTTGTAACGGCTCTGTTGTAGCGATAATCAACGTCCTGCCCGTAGTTCGAGGTCCCGGAAGAGTAAAGAATCACGCCGACGCGATTGTTCTTGTTGATATCATACAGTTTTGTAATGGCGTCGTTGGTTGCTTTTACAAGATTTGTCACGGCGCTGTTGGACATCGAACCGGAAACGTCCAAGACGAACACCGTGTCTGTGGGAACGGTAGAATATCCCACGATTTCTTTGTTTGCGGCAATGGCAGACAACGCCGTGAGGAAATTCTTCTCGCTGTCCAGCATCGTGATTCCTGCAGGAAACGCGGAAGTATCGGTAAATACGGACTTGTCTGTCCAAACGCCTCCGGCGTTGGACGTGTCCAATTTTTCCAAATCAAAATAATGCTTCCAATTGTCCATGGTGTTTACGTCTGCCACGCGATTGAAAAAAGGATCTGCCGCGTTTTCGTCCGCAAAGGTAAAGACAGGAAACAGGGACATTATGAGAACTGTGCAGAGTAAGAAACTCATAATGCGAAGGGGAATTTTGTGGGTTGTTTTCATAGGGTACCTCCTGTAATTTATGGGCGTAGTCAAACCTGAAACGTGCGAAATCAATTTCGTAATTTGCAGGCTGAAATTAAGCTCAGCAATGTATATTACTATATACATTGTAGCATAATTTTCGAATCAATTCAATAGGCTCCAAAAATTGTAAAGAAAGTGTCAAAAAATAAGAGTTTTCACCCAGATTTTTTTTGAACTTTTTCGCACAAATGAATTCTTTTATGTGCTTGTTCACAAAAAAGACAAAGTACTGCACTATAATAATAGATATTATGACTACTTACGCGCGAATTTAATTTGTCGTCTTGACAAGATTCGTTGTGTTTGTTCAAATTGGAGAGTATTATGGAAAGCACAGAGAACAAAGAGTTTTACACCATTGACGTTCTTCATATTTTGAAGACGTTATTGAAGCGTGCTTGGCTGATCGCATTGATCGGACTGTTGTCGGGAGCGGTTGGGTTTGCTTATGCAAGTTACGGAATTGCACCCACCTATGCATCTCACATCAAACTGTACGTCAATAACAGTTCCTTTTCTTTGGGGAACACTAGTTTCAGTATTTCTGCTTCGGAATTGTCCGCCGCTCAAAGTTTGGTAAAAACTTACGGTGAAATCTTGGAAAGCCGCAGTACCTTGGAGCGCATCATTGAAAAGGCTGAAGTGGAATATTCCTGGAAGACCTTGAGGAGTATGGTCGCATGCTCTTCCTCCAACGGAACCGAATTGATGCTGGTTACTGTAACTTGTGAGGATCCGTACGAGGCAAGCAAGATCGCCAATACCATTGCGGAAATTCTCCCCATGCGTATTACCGAAATTATTGAAGGCGCGTCCATGGAAGTTGTGGATTCCGCCATTCCCGAATTGGACAAAGTTTCTCCCAGCATTACGAAATATACCGCCATCGGGTTGGCCATCGGCGTTTTGCTGACGGTTATCGTCATAGTGATTGCTGCATTGTTGGATGATACCATTCACGACGAAGAGTATCTGTTGCGGACTTACGATTATCCCTTGCTCGGTAAAGTTCCCAATCTTTTGGACATCACCGCAAGTCATAAGTACTATTCTCACTACTATGGCTCTCAAGATTAAGGAAAGGACGGTAGACTACTATGGGTATGATCGGAAACAAGCGTAAGCGTAAGCAGTTTGCCCCCTCCAACGGTGCAAGTCGGAAAACGTTACACCAGAACCTCGACTTCTTTGCTTCGGAGCAATACAAATTAATTCGTGAAAATTTGGATTTCACGATTCCCATCTATGAGAAGTGCCCCATTATCGGTGTTACAAGCTCCATGCGCGGGGAAGGAAAGAGTACCACTGCCATCAATCTTTCCTATGTGCTTGCGGAAAAGGGAAGCCGTGTTCTTTTGATTGACGGCGACCTTCGTCTTCCTTCCATTGCGAAGAAGATGTCCACGGAAAGTTCTCCCGGACTTACCGATTTGCTTATGGGTAAGGGTGCTTCTATTTCGGATTTCCAATCCAGCATTCTGAAAAATTGGTATATTCTTCCTTCCGGAAATATTCCCCCGAATCCGTCGGAGCTTTTGGGCTCCCGTCGAATGGAAACCGTTTTGACGGAATTAAAGGAAGCCTTCGATTATATTATTATCGACCTTCCCCCCGTTAACATTGTTTCCGATGCCCTTGCCATCGCCGGTTTTATTACCGGAATGATGGTCGTTATTCGGGAAGATTATACTCAGAAGAAAGAATTGGAGTATTGCCTGCGTCTGCTAAACCTCTCCAACGTCAACATTTTAGGGTGCGTTATGAACGAGACGAAGTACGGTACCGGATCGTATAAGAAGTACGAAGGAAGAAAGTACCGCGGATCCTATCGTTCGTATTCATATTCGTATTCGTATCATAAGAGACCGTCCCCCAAGAAGAATACGGAACAAAACGACAAACCTTCGGAGAAGAACGGTGATTGATTGGCACAGTCACGTGCTTCCGTGCATGGACGACGGAAGTCAAAGCGTGGAAGAAAGTATTGAATTACTGCGAAAACTTCGCCTGCAGGGGGTTCATACCGTTGTTGCAACTCCCCACTTCTATGCGGAAGAAGAAAGTATTGATTCTTTTTTACAGCGCCGTTCAGATTCCTTTTCCTTGTTGTCTCAATATTTGACCGACGAAATTCCGAATCTCCGCTTGGGTGCGGAAGTTCGCTACTACCCCGGAATCAGTCAGTTGGAAAACGTTCATAAGCTGAAGACCGAAAACAGCGATTTGCTTCTGTTGGAAATGCCTTTTTCCCCTT
>JAZSJP010000106.1:0-6830 GCA_045534395.1 Eubacteriales bacterium
ATTTACGCCGCCGTTACAGAGACCCTTTCTCTCTATTACGTTCACCTCGACCTGTATTGCGGAATCGGTACCATCGGACTTTCTTGCGCCCGTAAGGTCAAAAAACTCATTGGAATCGAAATGGTTCCCCAAGCCGTTGAAGACGCCAAAGAGAACGCAAAACTCAACGGCATCGCCAACGCCGAATTTTTTACCGCCGACGCGTCCAAGACGTTGGAAATTATTGCGTCCCTGCCCGAAAAACCCACCGCCGTTATCGTCGACCCGCCCCGCAAAGGGTTGTCTCAAGACACCGTCGACGCTTTGAAACAAATCGCTCCCGAAAAAATCATTTATATCAGTTGCAATCCGTCCACGCAAGCCCGCGATTTGGCGTTGCTTTGCGATATGTATACGCCTGGCGCTGTCACCCCCTACGATATGTTTCCAAAGACAGGGCACGTCGAAAGTGTCGTGTGTCTCACACGCACTTTCGACAATGAATTGCGCGAACGCATGAATTGAGTGCGTTGCACTCATGAATTGGCTTCGCCATGAATTGCGCCTGCGGGCGCATAAGGTTGGACGCGCAATTCAATTCATGGAGGAGGCGGAACGCCGACGAGAAATCATGATGCGATAGCATCAATTCATGACACGAAGTGTCAAATCATTCAAAAACGAGGAATTACAATGAAAGAAAACTTTTTAGTTGATCTATCAAAGCAATTTGCAGTCGATATCGTTAATCTTTGCACCGAAATCAAAGAAAATCGCAAAAGCAATGTATTATTAAATCAAGTATTGCGAAGCGGTACAAGCATCGGCGCCAATATTCACGAAGCCAACTATGCGGCAAGCAAAGCCGACTTTATCAATAAGTTTCAAATCGCACTTAAAGAGTGCTATGAAACGGATTATTGGCTCGGTTTGTTCAAGGATACCCACATTATTACCGAGGAAGAATACAAAGATATGTTCGCAAAATGCAGTAAGATTCGCAAATTGCTCATCGCCTCTATCACCACAGCGAAAGAAAACAGTTAAGGACAAATGTTACTTTTGAGCAAAACTCAAAAGTTCATTTTACAGCAGTTTAGTATAACATATCGAAGAAGAAGGAGAGCATTATGCCTTACTATTTCCCGTTCGGACAAGAATTGCACCCGTTGGTACAAGAAGATAAATCCCCTAAAAAGGTATTTGTGCTTGGGGTGTATGCAAGTGCCGTCCACGCAAGATGGAAGAAAGACGGACAAGTCGTTTGCCAAGCTCTTGCGGTGGCAAGTGAACCGAGAATTTTTTGGGACGGCAACGAAGATGAAGCGAGAGCGATTATTGAGCAGACAAACATCCCAAAAGGGCTTGGCTATCTTGAGCCTGCGGGCAAGCAGCTCAATGGACCGTCGGCAAAGGTTTTGGATGACAACATCCTTGCCCCGCTTGGCTTTACTCGCAACGATGCGTGGCTGTGTGACTGTCTGCCCGAAACGCGAATCAATCCGAGTCAAGCCAAAGCGCTCAGGGAAAAATACAATCCCTTAATTGAAGAATATCACTTAAACCCCGTGACGATACCTGCTCGTCCTTCTGCATTCTGCGACAGGGCAAGAAGTCTTGAAATTACCGAGGAACTAATGCAGTCCGAGGCAGAATTGCTCGTGCTTCTCGGAGATATTCCCATTGCACAATACCTCAAAAAGGTGGCAGATGTTCCATATTCAACGCTTGGCGAATATGTGGATATGTATGGCTATGGCGCAAAGACCGAGGTGTTTATAAACGAAAAGAAAATTCAGGTACTGCCGCTTGCACATCCACGACAGATCGGAGCCTTGGGCGCTCATAGCGAAAAGTGGTTCTTGGCACACAAGGAGTGGGAAATAGGAGGCGTCTCCCTATGATTCTTCTTTCCGTCGCAAGCGATATCTTTATCGTCGGCACGATTCTGCTTGTCCTTGCGGGACAGGCGGTGTTGTGCTTTAAGGTGCGCCGTCTTTGGGTGCGGCTGATTCCCACGGTGCTTTGTTTTTGCGGGGCGGGGATTCTGTTTTGCCTTGCTCGGGCAATGACGGATTGGTCTGCCATAGGGTATTTGTTGTTGTCAGCCTTTGCGGGAGCGCTTTTTTGCGCGTGCCTTATGGGTTGGGCAATTTGGGGGATTGTGAAAGGAATTTCTATAGTAAAGTCAAGAGAGAAATGAATGCAAGACGTTATAATTCTTGATTTCGTTCAAAAATAAGGAGATTTTATGAAACGGTTTAAAGCATTGAAGATCATCGGCATCATCGTTGCCGCAATTTTGGTTTTTTTCTTGGTGATCAACCTGATTCCCCCTGCCAAAGTGTTAGATGAGAATCCCTTCGTGGTGGGCAAGGGCGAATTGCCCATGGTGGCGGCGCATCGGGGCGGCGGGGAATGTAATCCCGAAAATACCATGCTTGCCTTCCGCGAGGCGGTAAAGACCTATAAGGTGGACATTATCGAAAGCGATCTGTACTTAACCAAGGACGGCTGTTTGGTCTACAATCACGACGCGTATATTGACGAGACCTGCAACGTCAACGGAGACCTGTCTCTCGACGCGGTGGAAGCGTTGTGTGAGACCAAAGAAAACCGCCATTACATTTGCGACATGACCTTGGCGGAATTGGAGCAGTACAATTTCGGATATTATTTTGAAAAAGACGGACAAGGCATTTACAAAGACGTTACCGACGTTGCCGCCGCGGGATTGCAGATCGCCACGGTGGACAAGTTGTTTGCGGAGTTTTACGAGTCGAATCCCGACTTGATGTTTATCGTGGAGATTAAAGACGAAGGCGAGCGGGGAAAAGAGGCTTGCCGCATCTTGAATGAAGCCTTGAAGGCATATCCGAAGTATGAAAAACAAATCGTGATCGGAACCTTCCACCAAGAGATCGAAGGGGAATTGAAGGAAAAATATCCCCATCTCATGCGGGGGGCTTCGGAAGCCTCTGCGGGAGATTTCGTCAAGTCTTTGCTGTTTGGGGTCAACTTGTTCGACGACAGCGATTTCGTCTGTCTGCAGATTCCTTTGACCTACGACGTGGGCTTTGATCTGCCTCTGACGCTGAAACCCATTTTGTCCCGCGCGCATCGTCGGAATATGGCGGTGCAGTATTGGACCATCAACGACGCAGACGAAATGCGTATGCTCATCGACCTTGGATGCGACTGCATTATGACCGACAATCCGGAATTGTTGCAACAGGTTTTGGACGAATATCGCTGAGAAGGAATCCTTTGTATGATTTTAATGGATCTGCACGCCCATTCTTCGGGCATCAGCACTTGCTGTCGTATTTGCGGGAAGTTAGCCGTGGACGAGGCGATAACGGCGGGATTGGGCGGTTTCGTTTTAACCAATCATTATACGGAATATTACGTCGGTACCCAACGCTATCCCACCTATGAAGACTTTGCCGGCGAGTACGTGGAAGAATACCGACGTATTAAGGAATACGGCGACGGGAAGGGGTTCTCGGTGCTTTTCGGGGTGGAAATCACCTCTGCGTGGGACGATGCGGTACATCTCTTGGTCTACGGCGTCCCCACGTCTTTCGTCACCGACCACCCCCGCATGTGTTTGTATTCTTTGGAGCAATTATACGACGCGGTTCATCAATACGGCGGGATTTTGATTCAGGCACACCCCTATCGGATTCAGCCGCGGCTTCAGGATTTGAAGTATTTGGACGGCGTGGAAATTTCCTGTCATCCCCATTTGCGGTACTGCGGAAGTTTTGCTTCCGAAATGAAGCAAATTGCCCAAGAACACGGGAAATTGCTGACCTGCGGGGGAGACTACCACGGGGACGTTGCTTACCGTCCCCAATGCGGTGTTTTCGTGCCCAAAGAATTGACCGATACCGTTGATCTCAAGGATTGGCTTCTGGCACAAAAGAGTCTGACGCTTCGGGTCCACGAGCCGGGAGGCGATTGGCACGACGTTTTCTATCAAAGAATTTGACCCATGGAGGAAATTTGCATGTCCTTTTTCCGTGCAGTTCATCATTTTCAAACCATTACCAAGCATCGCCACAAGGTGATTCAACATTGCTTTAAAGCGGGGATTCCTTGGCGGGGATTGATGCACGATTTGTCCAAATACACCCCCACGGAATTTTGCGAGGGGGCAAAAAATTGGCTGGGAACCCGATCCCCCAACGAAAAGGCGCGGGAGGACAAGGGATATTCCTTGGCGTGGCTTCATCATCAGGGAAGAAACCGCCATCACTTTGAATATTGGTTTGATTATAATCCCGCAACTCACCGCCGAGAGCCGGTAAAAATGCCTCTGATTTTCGTCATGGAGATGTTTTGTGATCGGGTTGCGGCAAGTAAAATTTATCAAGGCGAAAACTATACCGACCGTCACCCCTTGGATTACTTTATGCGGGCGAAGGCGACCCGCGTCATTCACCCGGAAACGTCGGATTTGCTGGAATCCTGGTTGGTGATGCTGGCGGAAAAAGGCGAAAAAGAGACCTTTCAATATTTGCGTAATTTGAGAAAAAACAAGTCGGAGGTTGATTATGAACGTTGAAACGTTGCTTGATCTGATTCATCGTACCCCTACGCCGTGGCACGCCGCGGAAAACGTAAAGGAGATTTTGTCCAAGGTGGGATATGCTCCCCTGTTGCAGTCGGATATTGATTCCGTGGAATCCGGTGCTTGGTTTACGGTGCGCAACGGCACGGGGTTGATTGCCTTTCGCATTCCCGAAACCTTTGATCCCGCTCAAGTCTGTTTTCGCATTTCCGCCTCCCACGGTGATTCCCCTTGTTTTCGCATCAAACCCAACGGCACGATGAAGGGAAACGTTACCCGGCTGAATACCGAGCCTTACGGCGGTATGATTCTTTCCACGTGGATGGACGTTCCTTTGGGATTGGCGGGCAGAGTGATGGTTCGCACGGAGAAGGGTCTGTCGGCGCGCCTGTTGTACGTAGACCGTCCCGTGGCGGTGATTCCCAACACGGCACCCCATCTGCGTCCCATGAACGACGGCTTGACTTTGGATCCCAAATGCGATTTGGTTCCCTTATTCGGGGATAACGAAGCGGATCTGTTGCAGTTGCTTGCCGACGAATTACAGGTTTCTCCCTCGGAGATCGCCGGTTGGGATTTGTCTTTGGTTTCTTGTTGCCACGGGTTTACCTTCGGACAAAAAGGAGAATTCGTCACCTCGCCCCGTTTGGACGATTTAGAATGCGTTTACACTTGCTTGGACGGATTTTTGTCGGCAAAAACTCCCGACAACGTCATTCCCGTCTTTGCGTTGTTTGATAACGAGGAAACCGGTTCTTTGTCTTTTTGCGGAGCGGCAGGAACTCTGTTGAAGGATACCCTTGCCCGGATTTTGCCCGACGAAACGGTGCGTCAAGGCGCTTTGGCGCGGTCGTTCTTCGTTTCGGCGGATAATGCCCACGCCCTTCACCCCAATCACCCGGAATTGTACGACGGTCAGAACGCGCCGGTGATGAACGGTGGTGTTGTTATTAAATACAACGCCTCTCAGCGGTATATGTCCGACGGCTTTGCCGGAGCCGTATTTGCGGAAATCTGCAACAAAGCCGGCGTTCCTGCCCAGGTTTATTGCAACCGTTCCGATAAGCGGGGAGGAAGTACCTTGGGGAATCTTTCCGAGGCACAGGTGCCCGTCCGAGGCGTGGATATCGGAGCAGCGCAGTTGGCAATGCATTCCGCGCGGGAAACGGCGGGAAGTCTGGACGTGGAATATTTGTCCAAAGCCATGACGGCGTTTTATCAAAGTGATTTTACTCTGTCCGACGACGGAGTTCAATGGAATTAGGAGGAAGAATATGAACAAGACCATGCTGAAAAAATATGCCCGCCTCATTGTGCGGGTCGGTGCCAACGTTCAGAGGGGAAATCGCGTGGTGGTCTACGCCGACGTGGAGCAAGCCGATCTTGCCACTGAGGTGGTGCGGGACGCTTACCGTTGCGGCGCATCTCACGTTGCGGTGGAATGGAGCCACGATGAAATTACTCGCATGCACTATACCCATCGCATGACCGACGTGATGACCGAAGTTGCCCGTTGGGAAAAGGAAAAAATGAAGGACATGGCACAACGCTTGCCCTGTCGTATCTATATCGAATCGTCCGACCCCGATCTGTTGCGGGGCATCAGCCATGAGAAAATCCGCGCCGTGCAGTCTGCTCGGGTCAAGGTGTTCAAGCCCTATCGAGATCAAATGGACAACCGCCACGCGTGGACCATTGCCGCCGCTCCTTCCAAGGTATGGGCGAAGAAGATTTTCCCCGATCTGACGGCGGGAAAAGCCGTGGAAAAACTGTGGGACGTGATTTTGAAATCGGTGCACGTATCTGCCGACACCGACCCCGTCAAGGAATGGCAGAAAATCAACGATGCCTTCAAGGCAAAGTGTGATTGGTTGAACAAAAACGCTTTCACTGCCATGGAATACTCCTCGTCCAACGGTACCAACTTCTTCGTTGGGTTGATTCCCGGAGTACAATGGATGGGTGGGGGAGAGACCTTTTTGAACGGTCATTTCTTTAATCCCAATCTTCCCACGGAAGAAATTTTCACTTCTCCCAAAGCGGGCGCCGCTTCGGGTACGTTGGTCTCTACCAAGCCCCTTTCTTATAACGGACAGTTGATCGACAACTTCTCCATTACCTTTGAACAGGGCAAAGCCGTGTCTTGGAAAGCAGAACAAGGACAGTCTATGCTGGATCAATTGCTTGGTATGGACGAGGGCGCCAAAATGTTGGGCGAACTTGCTCTGGTTCCCAAGACCTCGCCCATCAATCAATCGGGAATTTTGTTCTACAA